>NC_015276.1:2130961-2435384 GCF_000192865.1 Marinomonas mediterranea MMB-1 | reverse complement strand
ATTGGTGAAACACGAGGCGTCCAATTTTTGTCGTGAAGATCCATGTCGGCGTCCATTTCAATATGGCAAGCAAACGGGCTGTTGAAATACCAGAACCAGTTTGAACCTAAAATATGACGACCTGGTCCCCAAAAGGCTTGATAACCTTTTTTGATAAAACGCTCGCCATTTTGCATCAACTCAGTCGGGCCACTAAAATGGAAGGTAAAATGCTCAACACCTTGCATGAACGGCGGTGCACCAATTAAAAAATGAGTATGATGTTCTAAACTGCCGCTCGGTTGTAAAAACGGCCCAATGTCTTCAAAACGATCGGTACAGCGAAAGCCCAGTCGTTCAACATAGAAGGCTTCTGCTTTTTTTACATCTGGCACAAAATACACAATGTGAGACAGGCTTATCGGACGAATTTGTTCTGCATCGACGTCGACGCCCAATTGGTTAACCGGTCTTTGAAATGGCGAGCCTGGAAGGTTTGAAATTTCGCCCACTAAGTTAATCTGCTTTTTCTTAGAGATTTGAAAGCCGATGGCGAAACCTGAGTCATCATGAGATTCGATAGACCCATCTGCTAATGTTTCGACTGCACGGTCTTTACTGAGCTCAGCATACAGGTCGTCAAGACTTTGTTGGTCAGCGACGCCCATGATTGTTTTTCGCATCATACAGCCATTGCCAACACTGGCTGGCAGACTCGGATCCTCTGTTTTAGCCAGAACAACGCCTGTGCCATCCAGCGCCTCAAAGCGCCCACCTTCATCAGTAACATCGACTGGAATGAGACCATAATCGGTTAAAAAGGTGGCGCAAGAAGGGATATCGTCTACCCCAAAAATAATGGTTTCTAAACCTACAACTTTCATATCTCTTTCCTCTAGTAAGTGGTTAGGCTGTATGACCACCGAGCGTTTCTGCCACCCAGTCGACTAAGTAGGCACCTGCATTGGCGGAGTTATCAAAGCTAGAGTGCTGTACACCACCTTCTCGATCAGTGAAAATTTTAAGTTCTCGTTTAGGGCTATTGACGAGTTGCTCATAGGTTCGGTACGCCCATTTAAGAGGGATCTGAGAATCTTTTTCACCATGGGTGACGAGGAATGGCACCTTGATTTGATCGAGTACACCATCAAGGTGGACGTTTTCAGCGATTTGCATAAATTCGTCCATGTCTTTTGCGCCCCACACCCAACGTACATGATCCCAATAGTGCGGAACGGGAAAGTCACCTTCTTTTTCTAAGCGACGTTTTTGTACATCACGCCAATCATGGTTAGCACCCCATACAAGGCCACAGGCAAATCTAGGTTCAAAAGCAACGGCTCTTGGGCAGTAATAACCGCCGAGGGAAACCCCTTGTAAGCCAATTCTTTTGGCATCAATTTCGTCACGTGTTTCTAACCAATCGACAATTCGACTGGCCCAATGTTCACTGTCATAGCGGGCAGTAAACCCTTGTAGGCGTATGGCTTCGCCTGTACCTGGTTGGTCAACGATGAGAGAGGAAATGCCACGTTTTGCTAATAATTGAGGCACGCCTACGCGATAGATCATCTCTTTAATAGAATCTAGGCCATTGACTTGAACGAGAATGGGCGCTTTGCCTTCCACGCCTTCGGCGCGAACATATAAGGCGGATATGTGTTTACCCTCGTAAGGAATCTCAACGCGTTCACAGTTTTCTTTCGCTAAGGTCGTTCCTTTAGCGAAGACTTGTAAAAAGTGTTTATATAGGGTTAGTCGACTTTCGCTTCCAAGTCCTTGCAAGCGTTCAGCTGTGCCATAATAGGTTGCTGCTCGAGCATATTTGTCACCAGCCGATAACAATCGACCCTTGTCTTCGTCTTCTTGTGCCAAATCACACAGCTTATCCGCCATGCGTTCCCAGCTTTCTCTAAAGGCTATTGAACCTGCTTCGTCTTTAGCTTTAGCCGCTTCTTTTAGCGGTGCGCACATCTCTTCAATTTCCCCTATACGAGCCCCCATTTCTAGCGCCAGATTGATAGAAAGGTCCCATGGATAATTGCTTGGAAAATAGCGAAACATAAGTACTCCAGTTATTTTGTTGCGGCATTAATAATGCGTGTAAATTGTTTGATTACGGCGTCTTTTAAAAAGCAGTTTGCACCAAGAAAATGAGGTGATCTAAAGGGGAAGAAGAGCATTCATTTTCTAAGGCAAACTGTTCAACTCAATTTATTTAATGCTATCTAGTACCTTGTCGCGCGATCCCTTGGCCCGTAAAGGTGCTGGTTGGGAAACGTTTTGTCGGTAGGTATTGATATTTCTTGTCATTCATTACGTCGGCTACATAGCCTTCGCCTGATAGCAAGTTATAGAAACCGAATGTTTGCGGAAGCGTTCCAGGGAATTCCGGCATTATGTAGTTGAAGTTCCAAAGCGTTTTCCATAACTGCCCCTTTGAATCCCAACGGTCACCTAACATTGCCTGCCAAGTATCTTCATCAAGGTAGTATTTACTGCGTGCTGCTTGGTGGCGTTTGCCTTCCGCCACAGTTGCTTCAACCACCCAGACTCGATGTAGTTCCCAGCGAACCGCATCTGGATTTAAGTGATTTCCAGTGATGATGTCTTTGTCTGGGTATTGCAAAAAGCGATTTTGGTTATAAGGCAGTAGAATTTCTTTTTTGCCTAATAACTTCCAATCAAAGGTTTCGGTACGCCCAGAAAATACGTTTATTTCATCGAAAGACATTAGTCCTGCAGTGGCCGGTGTCGGTGTATCACAACATGGGTTCGCCAGTTTTCTTACGCGACGTTGTCCAGCTAAGTACACGTAGGACTTAGTTTTGCTTGAATCAAGGTTGGTTTGTCCACCGATCAGTTCACCAGCACGAATTGGTGGCCCATAGTTTTTAAGTAAAATTTGTTCGTAGAAGCCATTGAAATCTTCGCTGGATCCTTCTTCAAAATACAAGGGGACTTGACGCTTGATAATGCCATCGGTTGTAAGCACGACTTTACCGCTAGAAGTAATTTGATATTGGTTAAATTCAGCTCGCCAACTCACACCTCTCCAAGAAAGTCTGTGGTTATTAATGGCTTCCAGACCGGTTTTAGGAATAGGGAAGGGGATGCCGCCATAGACACCGGAAAGTTGATGGCCATCTAGTTTTGCTTTTACCGCATTTTGGTGAGTAAAGTTATAAACCCACTCCGGTGCTATCGCCGTTCTGTGTGTCGGGTAGACATCTAAGCGATATGTATCTGGGTATTTTTTTAGCATGGCCTTTTGACCATCCGTTAAGTGCTCAGCATATTTCAGCATATTCTGCGCTGTTACTGAGTAAAGGGGCTTTTCATCTTTATAGGGGTCGAGGCGTTTTCCACCTAAAACTTGGCCTGGAATAAAGTCGTTATATCCTCCCGTCCAAGCTGGAATGGTGCCTTCACTGTTGCCAGCAATTTCTCCACCAAAAGGTGTTAAGTCTTGACCTAGTCGCGCTGCTTCTTCTGGACTGACCGCCGCCAAGCTTAGCGACGCTACACTGCTCAAAAGGGCGGAGGTGAAAAGAATTTTTAAACGATGTTTTTTGTTGTTATACATTTCGTTCTCCAATAGTTAAAAGGTGGTATTGATAGAGGCTGCGAGAAAATCCCGATCTTTAAGCGATTGTTTGTATTGCGTATGGTTGCTTGAATCGAGATAGTTGCCTTCTTCACCCAAAAACTTGGTGTAGCTTAAAGACATATTCCAACGGTCTAGGTAGACAGCTTTAACGCCAATATTGACATCACCGCCCCCATCGACACCAAATGCACTTACTGCCGAAGATTTACCCCAAGTGTGACCGAAACCAACAGAAGGCGTAAGATCGATGCCGTCAAACACCTGACGATATGTTGGGCTATAAGTCATTCTCACACCGACCGCCGACCGATCCGCATTCTCATTCAAAAAGCTTTCATTTTTTGTTGTCTTCACTCGAGTATTCCAAGCAATCTCACCGGCGAAACTTGCTTCATCGGAAATAAAAGTGGGGCCGAAGCCTGCAAGCCATGAAATTTGCGCGTGCGCCGTTTCACCTACGGCATAACCTGGGTTATCGTTGTTGTCGTATTGTGTTCCTACGGGAGTGATAACAGCTCCGTTACTTTCTAAAGGCGCATTTTTACGATAAGAAATTTCAGTTGCTAAGCTCCATACTCCAACGCTTTTTGCCATGCTCGCACCGTAGGCTTCGATCCCTTCTGCATAAGCGAACTTGTATTGGGTGGGATGAAAAGTCGAATCTAAATAGGTATATAAGTTACTTGCGCCGTAAGCATTGTAGCGAATGGCGTATAAACCAAAGTCAGCATCGAGATCATCGTCAGTCCAACGTACTTGCAAACCGTACTGACCCGTATCACTGGCTTCTTCATCATCGACTTTTTTAATGGTGCTTGTGCCAGCCAATATAACTTCTGAGCCAATGGCGTCACCACTTGACAAGTAGGCACCAGCTGGTGGGATGCGAGACGCTTCCCACTCGTAACCATAGTAAGCGCCTATCGTCACTTCATCGCTAACGGGTATGTCTACCGACAGCTTACCTGTTGGTCTAACGACTTCTTTAAATGTTGAATTCGGCACTGACAGTAGTTTTACTACATCGTTAGGTGCTTGACCCCCTGCGATACCATTGGCACCAAAAAACAGGCTTTCGCCCCATAAAAGCGAGTGTCGACCTAAACGAACGGTACCTTCCATACCATTCATAACAGGGAAATATCCATAAACGAATGCGTCTAACAACTCAGCATCATTACCCATAATTTCTGTGGTGTTATCAGAAAATTCACTTGCTGGCGAATGGTTGGATGTACTGGTTGTATTATCGGTTGAACCGTTATAAACATCGTCGTACCAAGCAGCGCCACTGATCCGAAATCCTATATTTTTGTAGGAAGCATCGATTTCAGAAAACAAATCAAGTCGATTCGAAACAAGCCCTTTATCAAAGTTATTGTTACCGTCATCTTGGTTTGCATCGCTTGTTAAGCCGGGGGACGCTTCTTCTAATCGAAACGCGGTACTGTACTTAACCGAGTTATTTAGGCTGAGCCTAAAGTCGGGGTTTCCAGTGTCTATATTGAAGCCATAGGCGGTTGACGTACTGGAAATAATGGCGACAGCCACAGACGTAAGCCGAAATGACGCGGAGTTAAATCTACTCATTTGTTCTTCCTCTCGTTGAAGGTTTTATTTTTATCGTTAAGAACAAGTCCACTATAAGCCAGCTTTATCATTCACAAGAGCCCTTTAAATTGAATCGATGATTCGATACTATCGAATGATTAAAATAATAAAGAAGGGTTGATTCCCATGCGTTTTAAAAAGCTTGATTTGAATTTGCTGGTGGCATTAGACACCTTGCTGACGGAGCAAAGCATTACCAAAGGGGCGGAGAAACTGAATATGAGTCCCTCGGCACTGAGCAATTCTTTATCTAGGTTGAGAGAGTATTTTAATGATGACTTGCTGGCACAAGTGGGTCGAAAAATGCTGATTACACCGTTTGGTGAGAACTTAAAAGTGCATGTACGCAATGCCTTGAACAACATAGAAAGCACGATTCTTATTCAGCCTACGTTTGAGCCACAGAACACAGATAGAATTTTTAGCATCTTTTGTTCCGACTATACGCAAACTGTTTTTATTCCCTACTTACTTGAGGTGGTTGGGCAGCACAAATGCACAGCGCGTTTTGAGTTTTTAGCGCAAATCGATAACCCTCATGAGCAATTGGAGCGCGGTGAAGCAGACTTATTAATCATTCCTTCCGATTTTGTTTCGAAGGAGCATCCCAACGATGTTTTGTATGAAGAAGAGTTTGCCTGTGTTGTATGGCAGCATAGTGAGCTGGCAAAAGGCGAGTTGACTAAGCAAAAATATGCTGAGGCAGGTCATGTGGTGATGCGCCCAGGTGGTATGAAAAAAGGCTTTTTTGAACTGTCTTTTGCGAACCAACACAATATAGAGCGTCGTATTGCGGCGACTACCTTCAGTTTTGCGTCGTTGCCCGCTTTAGTCATTGGCACTGACAATATTGCGACGATTCACGCGAGGTTAGCGCATAAGATGGCCCAAGCATGGCCGCTAAAAATTCACCCTCTGCCATTTGATATTCCAGTCTTAAAACAATGTGCCCAGTGGCACCAGTATCGTCACAAAGACGAAGGGCTTATTTGGCTACGAAATGCCTTTCAAGAGGCGGCACAAAACATGGGATCCTAATGGATCCCATGTCAGCCTTATAAGCATCTTTATTGCTGAGAAAGGGCGTGAGCTACTTTAGACGCATTGTTCCGCCCAAGAGCAGAGCTGATGAACTTCCCAGCTTCGATCAGTTTTCCTAGATTCACCTTATGCTCAATACCTAAACCATTGAGTAGATAGACCACGTCTTCTGTCGCCACGTTCCCAGATGCGCCTTTGGCGTAGGGACAGCCGCCTAATCCAGCCACGGACGCATCGACCACAGAGATACCACGCATTAAGGCGGCATAGATATTCGCCACCGCTTGCCCATATGTATCGTGCATATGCATTGCCAGTTTGTCTGTTGGGGTATTGGTTAAAACCTCATCTAACAAGCGTTCAACGGCAGCTGGGGTGCCCACGCCTATGGTGTCGCCAAGGGAGACTTCATAGCAGCCCATGGCGAGTAATTGTTCTGTCACGTCTGCGACCTTACTGGGGGCAATATCGCCTTCATAGGGGCAGCCTAAAACACAGGACACATAACCGCGCACCGCTACTTTTTGCTCGTTGGCGGCGGCGATCAGTGGTTCAAACCGCTGTAAACTTTCGGCTATCGAGCAATTAATGTTTTTTTGAGAAAAAGCTTCTGAAGCAGCGGCAAAAATAGCCACCTCAGAAGCCTTTACGTCCATTGCCCGTTGGAAGCCTTTTAGATTGGGCGTTAACGCCGCATAGGTAATGTCGGGCAGCCGTTCTATGCCGCTAAATACCTGTTCGCTGTCGGCCATCTGGGGAATCCACTTAGGGTTAACAAAGCTGCCTGTTTCAATATAGCCTAAACCACTTTCAGCGAGCTTTTTAACCAGTGCAATCTTGGTTTCAGTTGAGATGATCTGCGACTCATTTTGCAAACCATCTCTTGGGCCGACTTCAACGATTTTGACCCTTTTAGGTAAGCTCATAGAGCGGTCTCAGCCTCCGTATTAAAGGACATAAGTTGCGCACCACCATCGACCAAATCACCAGCGGTGAAATAGAATTCTTTTACGTAACCGTCGGCTGGCGCACGAATACTGTGCTCCATTTTCATTGCTTCCATGACGAGTAATAGGCTGTCTTTGCTAACCTTCTCACCGGCTTTGACGGCCAGCTCAACCACTGTGCCGTTCATGGGTGCCGCTAGCGCGCCTTGTGACTGGCTGGCATCCTCCATGCCTAAATCGACTTCCGGCAAGGTGAATTCAAGCCTTCCTTGCTGAGTAAATAGCATCCCTTTGTTATCCTGGAGCGACACGGTTGCTGTTTGTCGGTGTCCTTCAATGTGAGCGATAAGCTCGTGTTCAAATCGTTCCCCAGCGACAAAATAGTCTTGTCCGTCATATTCAATCCTGTAGCCATCAAGTGTATCTCGCGTGGTGGCTTGGACTTTGAGAAGGTGAGGCTCGTCATCGATCAATAGCGTGATGTGTTGGCAATGAACTAAATTCATGCGCCAGTCATGTGTTTCCAACCAAGGTGAACGCTTATCGACAGATGAATGAGCGTCGCCAGAATGGTACTGACTTTCTTTCAGGAGCATGAATAATGTGGCGAGTAGTAAATGCTTTGTCTGGTCAAATTCATCGGGCTTGAAGATCTCCTGCTCATGGCGCTCGATGAATCGCGTGTCCAGATCAGCATGGGCAAACGCATCGACACTGGCCAACTTGTAGAGAAAAGGTAGGTTGGTTTTCATGCCTGCAATTTGGTAGTCACGTAGGGACTGGCGTAAGCGTTGTAACGCCGTTTCTCTGTCTTCATCCCAAACGATGAGTTTGGCAATCATGGGGTCGTAGTAAACGCTGACCTCATCGCCTTGTCGAACGCCGGTATCCACTCGAACATTATCGTTATCGGCTGGGGGACGTAGCAAATGCAGTTGACCGGTAACGGGTAAGAAATCCTTATCGGGGTCTTCAGCGTATACCCGAGCTTCAAATGCATGTCCATGAATCGTTAATTGCTCTTGTCGGCAGGGTAATGTTTGTCCCGCGGCGACACGCAGTTGCCATTCTACTAAGTCTTGCCCCGTAATCATCTCGGTAACAGGGTGCTCCACTTGTAAGCGAGTATTCATTTCCATAAAGTAAAAGCGGCCATCATGATCAAGCAAGAACTCCACTGTACCAGCGCCTTGATAATCAATCGCTTGGGCTGCTCTGACTGCGGCTTCACCCATTTGTTGGCGTAAAGAGTCTGACATGCCGGGAGCAGGAGCTTCTTCAATAACTTTCTGGTGACGGCGCTGTAATGAGCAATCGCGCTCAAATAAATAGACGGCATTGTGGTGTTGATCACAAAAAACTTGAATTTCCACATGACGAGGCTCGGTCAAGTATTTCTCCACTAACATGGTGTCGTCACCAAAACCATTCATCGCCTCGCGTTTAGCGGCCGCTAAAGCTTCATCAAAATCCTCGGCTTGCCAAACTTGGCGCATGCCTTTACCACCACCTCCGGCGGCGGCTTTTAGCAGTACGGGGTAGCCCATTTGTTCCGAACTTGCTCTAAGTAACTCAGGGTCTTGATCCGCGCCATGATAACCCGGTACTAATGGCACATCGGCTTTTCCCATGATGTCTTTGGCAGCCGATTTTGACCCCATGGCTTCGATCGCACCAACAGGCGGGCCGATAAAGACTAGGTTGTTGTCTTGGCAAGCTCGACAAAAATCGGCATTTTCACTTAAGAAACCATAACCCGGATGAATGGCTTGAGCCCCAGTTTGTTTTGCCGCTGCAATGACTTTTTCTATGACGAGGTACGATTCGCGAGAAGGGGCATGACCTATGTGTACGGCTTCATCCGCCATCTCAACATGGAGGGCGTGACGGTCAGCATCGGAATACACAGCAACAGTGCGAATGCCCATTTTTCGAGCGGTTTTTATCACTCGGCAGGCGATTTCGCCTCGATTAGCAATGAGTATTTTGTCAAACATCTTGGTTATTCTCCTATCCACGCGGCAGGGCGCTGGTCAAAAAAGGCGCTTAATCCTTCTTGACCTTCATCCGACACACGTATGGCAGCAATGCGCTCAGAAGTGTCTTGTATTAAAGCGTCATCAATGTTTTTGTCGGCCACATCAAAAACCAATTGCTTGGCCTGTTTGAGTGCTTGAGGGCTGTTGTTAAGTAGCTGATTAACTAACTGATCTAGGGTTGAATCCAGTTCATCGTGACTTGCTATTTTTGTTACCAGTCCTAACTGTTCAGCTTCTTTGGCCGAAAAGCGTTCGCCAGTCAGAAAGTAACGGCGTGCGGCTCGTTGACCGATGGCGGCAATGACATAAGGGCTGATGGTGGCGGGAATTAAGCCGAGTTTTACTTCACTGAGGCTAAAAGAAGCCTGTCCACTGGCAATCGCAAAATCACAGCAGGATACCAAACCCACCGCGCCACCAAAGGCCGCACCTTGAACACGGGCAATGGTGGGCTTTTCAAGAAAGTTGAGCGTTTTCAGCATACTTGCTAAGCCTTGAGCATCACGAAGGTTGTCTTGATAATCATATTGCGCCATGCGCTTCATCCAATTCAGGTCAGCGCCAGCGGAAAAGCTTTTTCCTTCTGCGGCCAATATCACCAACTTCACTTTAGGGTCGTCAGCAGCACGTTGGAACGCCATTTCCAAATCGGCAATGACCTTGTCATCAAAGGCGTTATGCTTTTCCGCTCGGTTTAAACACACCGTTGCGACCCCCGACTTATTCAGGCTATAAAGGACAATTGAGTCAGACATAAGTGTTCTCTTTAATGGTTTTACTCACTTATTCAACGGATTACGAAATAGACCTCGCAAGGTATAACAAGTGAATCCGCAATAATTAGCATTCGTTACATTCTGAAGACACCAAATCGTGTTTCTTCAATAGGCTTATTCAATGCAGCAGAAAGGCTTAAACCGAGTACTTTTCGGGTGTCTGCCGGGTCAATAACGCCATCATCCCAAAGTCTTGCTGAGGCATAATATGGGTGCCCTTGATGCTCATACATGTCTAAGATGGGTTGTTTAAAGTCCGCTTCTTCGGAGTCTGTCCAACGCTTGCCCTCACGTTCATATTGCGCTTGTTTAACTTGCGCCAGTACGCCAGCGGCTTGTTCACCGCCCATGACTGAGATGCGCGCATTTGGCCACATAAACAGGAAACGTGGATCGTAACTGCGGCCACACATACCATAATTACCTGCACCGTATGAGCTGCCGATTAACACCGTCAGTTTGGGCACTTTTGCGCACGCCACGGCATTGACCATTTTTGCGCCATGTTTGGCGATACCACCCGCTTCATATTGTTTACCCACCATGAAACCGGTGACATTTTGTAAGAAAATGAGCGGGATTTTTCGCTGAGTACAGAGCTCGATAAAGTGCGCGCCTTTTTCAGCGGACTCGCCAAACATAATGCCATTGTTAGCCACTATGCCGATGGGGTAACCATAAAGTCGAGCAAAACCACAGACTAGGGTGGTGCCATAAAGTGCTTTGAACTCATCAAATTCTGAAGCATCGACGATACGAGCAATGATCTCGCGAACATCAAATGGCTGTCGTTTATCTTTCGGTACTATGCCGTAAATCTCTTGGCTGTCATACAAAGGTTCACGGGAGGCTTGTGTATCAAGTTGGCTAGGCTTAACTCGATTAAGTCGAGATACAGATTGACGGATCAGTGAAATCGCGTGCTGGTCATTTTGAGCATAATGATCGGCGACACCGGACGTGCGACAGTGGGTATCAGCGCCTCCGAGTTCTTCAGCACTGACTACTTCCCCCGTCGCGGCTTTGACCAAGGGTGGTCCCGCCAAAAAAATGGTGCCTTGTTGTTTGACGATAATGGATTCATCCGCCATTGCTGGTACATAGGCTCCACCAGCAGTACAAGACCCCATCACAGCGGCAATTTGCGGGATCCCCTGTGCGGACATATTGGCTTGATTGAAAAAAATACGACCAAAGTGTTCTCGGTCGGGGAAGACGTTGTCTTGATTGGGTAAATTTGCACCGCCGGAATCCACCATGTAAATGCAGGGTAGATTGTTTTCTTCGGCGATGGTTTGTGCGCGTATGTGCTTTTTAACGGTCAGTGGGAAGTAGCTGCCGCCTTTTACGGTGGCGTCATTAGCGACAATCATGCATTCTTGGCCTGAAACCATACCAATGCCAGCTACCACCCCGGCACAAGGTACGGGGCTATCATACACTTGATAGGCGGCTAACTGAGACAACTCTAAAAAAGGCGATCCTTTATCCAGCAGAGCGTTAATTCGATCTCTGGCTAACATTTTGCCTTGTGAAACATGGCGTTGGCGATACTTGTCCCCCCCGCCTTGACTGACCTCCGCTATTTTCTCTCTAAGGTCGTCTACTTGAGTTTGCATAGCAGACTGATTTTCTATGAACTCCGCACTACGCGTATTCACTTTGGTATTTAAAATTGCCATAAATATGCCTTATCGTCATTGATTAACGTGACTGAATGTCGGCTAATGTGTTGCTGATCAGTTGCTCTACGCTGCCATCATGTTCAAACCCAGCTTTTTCAGCATTCGAGGTCGTAAGGGGAGAGTAAGCGCCAAAAGCGGCTTCTAACTGAGGATCAGAGTTATAAAGAATGTTTTCTTCTGAGGTGCTTGTAGCCTTTGAAAGAGCATTAATAAGGTCGCCCATTACAACGTGAATAGCGGGTAGCGTAACGACTCTATCTTCAGGCATGGTTTGACTGTCTAAACTGAGGGCGTGAACGAAATTGTTGACTGTTTGAGTGCGAGACATTAACCAAACTTGTGCCGCTTTAGAGACGGGCATTGTCATCGTTTTACCCGCGAGCATCACATGAAAAATATCGTTCATAAACGCCGATTTAAAACCCACAGCGCCTTGTGGTCGAGCCACGACACCCGGTAAGCGAATACCAACACCATCAATTGTTCCACGACGAGTAAAGGTTCCCAGCGCGACCTCAGACATCATTTTGTGCATGGCGTAATGCAGTTTAGGTTGTAAAGGCGTGTCATCATTTACGCCTTCAGGTGGAATCGCATCTCCGTAAACGGCTATGGCGGAGGCGTAGACGAAACGACAGTTCTCTGTACTCGCACCGGCTAATTGAATAAGATCAACGGTTGCTTCCACATTGACCTTAAAAGACAATTCTGGAGCACTTTCTGCCCCGCCGCCCGGGATGGTTGCAAGGTGAACCACCGCATCTATAGTTTGATCAAAAAGCGAAGCACGAAAGGACGAATCTGCGAGATTGCCTTGCTTAAGGGTTAAGGCTTGGTGTGGCGTTAGTGTATTCAACTCACGATCTGTCGCGACGACGGACTTGCCAGCCTTTAACAGCGCTTCTACAATGCCGGAGCCAATAAAGCCGCCAGCGCCTGTTACTAAAACTGTCATTTGTATTCTCCAGTGCTTTAAAACGTTTTTATAATATGAATACCGGTTCCTAAAGTGATTGAACCCATAGAAACCGGCGTTTAAGCGAATGGCACGATATAAGCTCAGCTCATCAATGAAAACCGTCCATATCCTCAGGTTTAAGATCGTCCAGTGGTACGCCATTGACTAAATAGGGCTTGGCTTCGGTTAATACAAAGACAATACGGCACAGCTTGTCGCTGACGTTTCGCCATGCGTGTATCGTTCCGCGCTGCACAATAACGCCTCCGGTTGAGACTATGGTTTTGACGCCTTTATCGAGCTCAAGCTCAATTTCGCCTTCTAACACGATGCCGTAATCAATGGAGTTAGTACGGTGCATGGGAGACTCCGAACCCGGTGGCGTATCAACCATGCGAATCACAGACCCGCCTGGAAGAGTTATCCCAGCATTGCGGTCTCGACCGTCTGTTTCATCGTTGTTATCCACAGGGAGCTCTGGGGCGGACCAAATTGTTGCAAAGCCGGCGCCATCTGCACCGGGCATTTCAGTTGGAACAATACGTTCATTTGAACAGATAATAGCGTGACCTTTTTTATCGTGTCCGGTGACAACGCGTTGGAAGGGTTTATAAACTGTCATAGCTAGCTCCCTGGTCGTGTCACTTTTTGCTCAATAACACCAAATACGACTCGCTCGTCCGGTGCTTTTGCTTCCATACGAACCGTATCGCCATAACGCATAAACTGGGTTTTCGCCTCGCCCTGATCGAGCACTTCAATGCCACGACGTTCAGCAATGCAAGATGACCCCACCTCTCGGTATTCATAATTGGAAACGGTTCCGGATCCGATGACTGTGCCAGCGACTAAAGTACGTGTTCTAGCGGCGTGAGCAACAAGCTCGTCAAAGCCGTATTGCATATGACCGCCGTGCGCGTGACCAAATTTTTTTCCATTCCACTCGACATGAAGGCTAAGCTGCACTTGGCAATTTTCCCAATGCTCGCCAAGTTCTTCTGGCGTCACTGCAAACGGAGCGACTGAACAAGGTGGCTTAGCGTGAATCCAACCAAAGCCTGTGCTTATTTCAGGGCCGGAATACGCTCGTAACGACCAATCGTTTATTTGCACAACTAATTTGATATGTTTACGTGCTTCCTCTGGGGTAACGCCCATTGGAACTTCATCAACAATAATGCCGAACTCGCCTTCAAAATCGATCCCATCGGCTTCGCTGGCCATCGGTACATCAGCAGTCGCACTGAGAAAGGTATCGGACAATCCTTGGTACATTAATGGGCGGCCTTCGAGAGTCTTAACTTCCATTCCCGTCACGGCGCCCATAAGGTCGGCATGACTTTTATATACTGAGCCATCAAGCCATTGCCATGCACGAGGAAGTGGGGCGCAGAGTTCTGAGGTTTGAAAGGTTTGCCCTGCGAGTGTGCCGTGATTCAGTGCGGTTGAAATGGCTTCTAATGAGGGTTCAAAGCTCGTCCAATTTTCCAATGCGGCTTGCATACTGATGCCTGCAGGCGCATAGCGTGTACCATCGTTGGAGATAACGACCAATTGACCGTCTGGAGTATTATTGTTTAATGTCGCAAGTTTCATCTTGATAGGCTCTCGTATTAGATAGATAGGAGCGGCCAGAACAAATTTTAATTTGAAGAAGGTTAATCCTTTGCAAGATAAACCTTGGTGGCTCAAGCGTTGACGGAGATAATGGCTAACTACATTAACCAAATAACGTTAACCAAATCGAAATGATGATTTGGGTTCTTATCTCGTGTCGTTCCTATCTAGTAAGTTTTATTTTTATCGTTCAGAACTATGCCAATATAGAGCACCCATGGTTTTACAGAAAAACCCTTTAAATCGAATTGATCGTTCAGCATTATCGAACGATCAATTCGTCAACAGTCCATGGTTTGGTAAAGTATATGAGCGCCTATTGAGAAGCTGCGTGCGAATTTTCGTAGCTTCTCTCGGCATGTAACGCAAACCAATGAAAGTGACTGACGTAAAGATACTGCTGTGCAGGTATCTAAACGGTACTCTTGTAGGTTCATTGAGTATTAACAGTGAGAGTTATTAAGAGTTATCCAATTAACGCATCACGATTTTCTTCAAGCCAAGCACGGAATGATTTTGGCTTACGACCGATCATTCTTTCCACAAAATCGCTCAGAACCCAACCTTCTTCATAAGTAGCTTCAAACTCAAAAAATCCCCAAATCATCGGGGCAGCTGGGCCAAAAATACGAGTGTATTCTTTGACAAAAGCTTCTTTATTGCCGACGTAGTCAATCGTAACGCCTAGAACTTCTGACATGATCTCAGCGACTTCGTGACCGCGTAGGTTATCTTGACCATTGTTTAAGGTGTGTAGTTGACCTATGTGGCCTTGGTTATCGGATAGCAACAGTTGTGCAGCCACTTCTGCTATCTCGTTGGCATCAATGTAAGGGACTTTTCTTGGAGGCCAAATCAACTGTTTGTCTTCTTTAATGGCTCTATTGGCACGAGTGGAAAAGTTGTCCATAAAGCTAGCGCCAAAGTTCAAGAAAGTGGTCGGCAAATCGTTTTCTTCGTAAATTCGTTTTGTGACCAAATCAGGGTACTCGTCGCCCATCATTTTCTTCATAGGTTCTGGCATTAGGCGGTAGTTGTACCCCGGAACCATGGCCACCTGACGGATGATGTGAACGGCGGTACCGCTTTTCTTAACCGCAGCAACAAAATTGTTTGTTACAGGTAAGAACGGGAGTTGATTAGGGACTGACATATAGATGCCTTCCATGCCATCTACAGCAGCTTCCATTGAAGCGAGATCTAAGTAATCTGCTTTTACTACTTCGGCGTTAGGGAACTCTTTACGCAGTGGTTCAATGCCTTCTTCGCGGCTAGAAACCAATCTGAGTTTAATTTGAGGCGCGGTTTTTTCAATAAATTTCGCCATGGGTTTGCCGATGTGATTACCCGCACCAAAAATCAAAATGCTTTTGGGAATCTGTTTTTTGATGTAGCTCATAAGTGTTTCCTAAGAATTATTTAATACTAAGTAATCAAATACTAAGAATGTGTTGTACGTCTTTAACGACCAGAATTTGGGTGAACAGGATCAAACAGTGCTCTTTCATAACCTATTTGATCCTGTTAAAAAAGCCGAATATCTAAGCCTGTTTATTTCGTGTAATGGTTTGCCAGTTGGTGTATTCCATTAAACCATGCAGCGAGTTTTCGCAACCAAGGCCGGATTGTTTATGACCACCGAAAGCTTGTGCCGGAGAGTATTGATGCACTTCATTAATCCATACTGTACCAGCTTCGATTTGTTCCGCGATGCGTTGGGTTGCGTCTTCGTCATTGCCCCAGATACTGGCACCTAGGCCATAAATCGTATCATTGGCGCGGGAAACAACGTCCTCTTCATTGGACCAACGCAGTAATGGCAGGATAGGGCCGAATGGTTCTTCAGTAACAATGCGAGAATCTTCCGCTGGGTTATCAACCAGCGTCACAGGGACAAACCAGCCTTTGGCGTTATCGTCAATATCACCGCCAACAGCAAATTTTTGCCCTTGATCTATGCAGTCTTGAAAGTACATTTGTACCTTTTCAAATTGCATGCTGTTTTGAATAGGGCCAAGTGTGGTATCGGCGTTAGCACCATCGCCAACAATGACTTCATTGTTAATATAGTCAACCAATGCGTCGCGTACTTGATCGTAGACAGCATCATGGATATACAAACGTTTAGTTGCGTTACAGAACTGCGCATTATTTTGGAAAGCAGCCCAAAAAAGTTTCGGAGCAACTTCTTTCGGATTTACATCCGGCAGAACAATAGCTGGATCATTGCCCCCTAGTTCCAAAGTGACCCGTTTCACAGTGTCAGAACAGGCACTCATCACCTTACGTCCAGTGGCAGTAGAACCGGTAAAAGCAATTTTAGCGACGTCTTTATGAGCGGTTAGCCATTGACCTTGCTCGTTACCACCACTGACACAATTGAGCACACCGGCTGGAACAATGTCTTTTGCCATTTCAGCAAACTTTAGATTACACAGTGGTGTATATGGCGATGGTTTAACAACGACAGTACAGCCAGCCATCAATGCAGGCGCGATTTTCCATACCGATAGCAAAATAGGGAAGTTCCAAGGCACGATTGCACCCACCACACCAAGCGGCGTATAACGTGTAACAACAGAGCGTTCGTCATTCTCGTCAATAACTTCATCTTCTAGCGTTTGTTCTGCAATAGCACGTAACCACGCAACGGAACCGAACACTTCCCATTCTGCGCCAGAACGAGGTTTACCTTGTTCACGAGTTAACAATGCCATGAAGTCTTCTGCATTTTCTTCAAGCGCATCCGCAAGCTTACTAACCACAGCCTTACGTTGATCAAAACTGGTTTTTGACCAACTTTTAAAGGCCGTTTTAGCACTGTATACCGCGGTATCAAGACACTCTTTCGGACAGTCGGGTACCTGCGCAATGGTCTCTTTTGTTGCTGGGTTAAAGACCGGTAAAGTCTTTTCCGTGGCAACAAGTTCACCGTTAATGACCATCTGATAGTGATTATGTGCATCGAACATAGTTATCGCTCCTAACTGATTGACAGTTTTTTTATTGTTATTTATCTAAGGTATGGAGTTTGCGGCGCATCACTTTACCGCTGGAAGTTTTCGGTAAATCATCAACAAATTGAATCTCACGAGGCACCTTGTAGGCAGCCAAGTGTTCACGACAATAAGAGATAATTTGATCAACATCGGGTGAGGTATTTTGTTTCGCAACAATATACGCTTTTGCGAGTTCACCTTTGGCTTCATCTGCAATAGGCCCCACTGCCACCATGGCGACATCTGGGTGATTGGCGATCACCCGTTCTAATTCGGCGGGGTAGATGTTGAACCCTGCGGTAATAATTAGATCTTTTTTTCTATCGACGACAAAAATACAGTTATCCGCGTCCATTTTGGCTAAATCACCGGTATGCAGCCAGCCATCGGCAGTGACGGCTTCTTTGGTGGCTTCTGGGTTGCCATAATAGCCTTGCATAACCAAAGGACCGGAGATCATTAGTTCGCCAACGTCTCCTCGCGTCATCTCTACTTCTGCGTTGTCGACATCGACAATTTTGGCTCCGGTATACGGCAATGCCACACCGATAGAACCGTGTTTGTATTCACCGTCGTGAGCGAAGGTGCTGCCGAGGCCGCCAATTTCTGTCATTCCCCAGAGTTCGATGAGCGGACAGGCAATAGCTTCTTCAACGGCTTCCATCTTGCTGGTTGGCATGGTTTGTCCGCCAACTGTACAGATCCGCATGTGAGAAAAATCCACACTGGATAAGTTGGGGTGATCCAGCATATATAGGTACATGGTCGGTACCCCTTCAAACATGGTGGCTTGATATCTGTTGATTGAGGTAAATACCTCCTCTACATCAAACAAGCTGTGCATGACTAAGGTGCCACCTTTATAAAAAGTGCTGTTAAAAGCGATGTTGCCGTACACATGAGGGCAGGGTAATGCCGAAACGACGGTATCGTTTTCCGAACGACCATGCATTTGCGCCGTCATCAAAAAGTTAGTGATCACCGAACGATGGGACAGCATCGCACCTTTCGGATTACCTGTAGTGCCAGAGGTATAACAAATGGTTGAAAGACTGTTTATGTCTACTTCAACACTTGAGAATTCATCACTGCCGAGATCTAGGAAATGGTCGAAAGACTCAGCACCTTCAGGGATATCCTTACCGTACAAAATAAGGGTTTCAACGCCCGTTTTTTGCTGGATTCCCACAAGCGGAGTCCCTTTAGATTGCGAAGCGATGATGACTTTCGCTTCGCAATCTTGAACGACAAACTCAACTTCGCTCGGCGTAAGCATGACATTAACTGGATTTACTACAGCACCTGTTTTTAAAATGCCGTAATAGCTGACAAGCCATTGCCATGAGTTTTCACCGTAAAGCGTCACTTTATCGCCTGGCCCAACGCTGTTTTTCTTTAGAGCGCTGGCTAAACGATTAGATAGCCGATTTATTTCACGGTAAGTGAAAGATTGCTGGTTGTAAATTAACGCTGTTTTATCACCGAACTTATCTGCCGACAGGGTGATGACATCGCTTAAATTTTTTATCATTGTTCTCACCTCCAAATTTCTTTTTATTGGTTATATTTTGAGATCAGCAACGCAGTAACTTATTACTTGGAGTCGTCCTTACCGAACTCCTTAGTTAGAATTTTCCTAAAGATTGGTTTACCCCAAGGGTGGAAGAATATTTTCTTAGCAATCGGCCACGCTTTTGATTCTTTTGCGGCTTCAGGTTGAATGTAGTGCTTCGAATCCGAGAGATTATTCGGATCCCACGTGTTTTTAACTTTACGCATCCATCTATTGGCATGACCAAGTTTAGGACCAAATAAATCGCTGGCCTCACCGTGTACAAAGAGGGCGGCACCCAGAGGTTTCTTCTCATTACTAATAAAACTACTGAGGATAAAGTCCACACAAGCGACAATGTTTTTAACAAAACTACGAGTACTAGCAGGGTTATTTTCTGTCCAGAAGTGTCGACCTTCTGATAACCACATCCAGTTTTGTTCAGTGTCGACTTCCATCATCTTACCGCCGGCTTTGGTCTCTTTATCGCCAATATCGTCATTGGTTCGTTTGACAACATCTGGAATAAGATTGACTGAATCGAGTACACCCATACTTACTCCCGCACAGTCACCCATACGGTTGAAGCGCGCGACGTAATGGGAGGTCAGAACAGCCGCCGTGAGAATATCGCGCTCACGTTCGGAGATGTCCATCTTACGGCCATTGGTTTCAGCGAGAATTTTATTCAGTACCGCTTCATTCCAATCAAATTGCGCTTTCGTCCACGCCATGGTCGTGACAGACCAACCAACTGCATTGGCCTTAGTGGCAATGTCTGGTAATTTTCCAGCACGTTGCAAATCGTAATATTCACGGTTAGTCGCAGTAAGGCAGTGGCCAACAGCAGCGGGTGGCATGCGATTAATGAAGGCCACCGCCTTGCTGTTTTTCATCATCTGAGTGGCTTTTGTTGCATCTTCCCAGTTATCCCAATCAAGCTGGTAGGTGGCGAAATTTTCTGGCGGTGGTGTGCCTCGGTACGGATGTGGGCCACTCCATTCAAGTGTTTTCGGGCCAGCCCACGGGTAAAGTTTTATGCCTATTTTTGTGAAGACACCTAAACCACCTGCAGCTCCATAAAGACCGCGTATCATGCCGCGGAATCCTGGGCCAGGGCCTTCGCCGGTAAACCAGCCTGCGTCCGATCCGCTACTACCAATACGCACGATTTCACCTTCGGGAGTGACCCACTCCAAAGACAACATGTTGCGTGAGTTGATACTGGTATGATTACCTGCGACTCCAACCCCCACAAATGAGGTGGCAGAGGCGAGCGGGGAATGGATTGGGCCAGCACCAATGATGTGACACATTAGTTGATGCTTATGGGCTTCAGAGACCAATTCACCTGCGGTGGTATAAGGTTGGATAATCGCCATACGACTTTCTGGGTCAATTTCTAAGCCTTTCATGCGGCATAAATCGATGGATATAGAGCCCTTAGTACCTACGCCAGAATAGTTACCATAACCGGTACTGTGTGCTTTAAACTTCAATTTATATCGATTACACACTTTAACGACACCAGCGACTTCTTCTGTCGATCCCGGCATTACCACTGCGGCCGGCGCTTTGCCTAATAAATTACGAGTAGAAGGGTCTGCGCCTAACCCCATCCAATCGTGACAGTTAACAACAAAATCTTCGTCTGATACATTGTCGGCGCCAACGACGGCTTCAAAGGCTTTTAATATGTGTGGAGGTAGGTTGCTCATTATGCGTCCTCCTGAATTGAGGCTTCTAATAAGTCAAAGAGATAGGCGACTTTGACGGAAGAATTGCTGCGTTTCGCGGCGGCTGCCATGTTTGCCTGACAGCAAGAAGAGCCACTGACTAACACTTCGGCTCCCACAGATTCGGCTTCGCGCAAAAGCTCTTGAGCTGCGCCATCGGCCATATCGGGGTAGGTTTCTTTTACGCCGGTGCAACCACCGCAACAAAAGGAATATTGGCGAGTACGTTCCAGCTCGACCATATCTAATCCGTCTACTCTTGATAGTAACTGACGCGGCGCGTCATAGTTGCCATCGTTACCGTAATTGACTTTACGAGGCGTGTCGGTAACCGCCATGGTGTTCAGAACTCGAATGTATTCGCCGTTCCAAGGTATGTACTCTTCACTGCGTCGTCCAAGACGACAAGAATCGTGGTAAGCAACCTTACCTGTGTTTTTCATGCCGAGTGACAACTTGCCTTGCTGCAACAATTCTTCGAAAAACTCAGTGGTATGCAAAACACGTACAGAAGAAAGTTTTTTGTTTAGGCGCGGATAGACATTTTTAAAGGCGGAATAGGCTTCCGCACTGATGGCGAGAAGGGTTTTTGCCTGACTTTTTTGAACCAAATCCGCCCATTCTTGAGCCAGTTTGTCGGCAACAGAGCGGTAGCCAATTTCGTACGCTAAACCCCCACTGTCACTTTCTGAATCATAAGCAATACCAAAGTCGACTTTTGCGCTTTTTAACAATTTGACGATAAAACGAAGGTTATCCCATTGTTTTTCGCTATAAGCTTGGCCACTGCCGATATGCAGGAGCACGTCGACGGTTTCTTTACGGGCATCTTTGATGTCTAACCCTTCCGCCCAGCGACTACGCTCATCACGTTTGCCATGAGGTGCGCCTTCTTGTTCTAGGTGTTTGACCATGTTGCTCAAGGTTTCGGGAACCTTGCCATCTTCAGCCAACTGCGCACGGAATTCCAAAATGGTATCAAAGGGCTCAACATTGTCACCCATATGGCTTTTACACATAGTTTCACAAGCGCCACACATGCTGCATGCGAAGACGCTGTCGATCATCTTAGGCGAGGCCTCAATGAGATTTTTGTGGTAACCGTACGCCGAGATAACTTGTCCTCCTGCTGAGGAGGCATGAAAGCGGCTTTGGTATTTGCTTGGACAAATACTCGAAAATTCCTGACTTTTAGGCATGTGCACAAACTTGCACTGAGAGCAGCGATTACACTGCTCGATATTATGAATTCGATCTTCTAAGGACATAATTTTTCTACCAGGTTATTGTTATTAGATAGGTCTCAAAAAACTCAGTAGCACAGTTTCCCGGGGCTTAAAATTCCAGCCGGGTCGAAAATCTCTTTTACCCGGCGAAGGTGAGGCACGATGGTTTCATTGCGAGAAAATGCGTCCTCAGACCACTTACCGTAAGGTCGGCTGAAGAAGCCTCCGTTATCCGCTAACGCCGTAACCAGTTTCATTTCAACGTCGGCAAGTTTTTCGCTTTGCTCATTGGTATGGAAAAGCGAAATTTCGACGTGGCAATTTGTTCCTTGAATCATCGGCTGCAAATACACGCCCACCTGAATATTAGAAATGCCAGCCAACAACGAGTGGGCGACGTTGACCAGATCGGCCGCGTTACTCATTTGAGTAATGCAAAATACGTCAGTATGAGTACCGTAGGGCACATCTTTATAGAACTCTTTAGATGGCGAGTGGAGGCGTGTTTCCAATTCAGAAAGATAATTTGGCGATTGTTGCGAAATACACGTTACTGGCAAGGTATCGACCATTGATAACAAGTCAGCAAGTTGCCATTGCATGCTTTCTTCTGGCATTACTTCACGTGAAGCAATGTTCACGTATAAACACCAAGTCGGCATATCGTCTTTAGAAAACGTTTGTACCAGTTCAGCGAAGTGAATACTGTTTTTGGCCAGTGCAGCTGCTAGTTGAATCCGATTTAGAATAAAATACTGTGCGCCGAGTTGATGCAATGCAAGATGACGCACAATGGATACAAGCGTGCTCACATCTTCTGCACCATAAAGGAAACCCTGTTCAATATCAGGGATACGCTCACAATAAATAGACGCCCAAGACGTAATACCTAATGTGCCTTGAGACCCTAGCATGACACGGGTGTAGTCCGTACCGATTGGACCAGAAGCCATCATTTGACGCGCACCGTTTTTCAATGCTTCGTCAAGGTCGTCATACAGTGCCGCACCGCCTGATCGAAAACTCTCGCCATTTCCCATGGTTAGACTTAGGCTTGCCAAAGGGTCGGTGGAATCCCAATGTTCATTCGGTAACGTTGTCGGCTCACGTTCTAAGTAACAGGCTAATACTGATTTAGATGCTCTTGGCAAGAAGGGTTTGATCGATCGGAGTTTGTGTTTCTTCAATTGAACATCGAATTCAGGGAAAGTCACTCCCGGCTCGATAACGGCAATGGCATCGTCGCTATCAGCATGAATTACTCGAGACATCTTCGACATATCTAGGACAACAAAAGGAGCATCCTTTAAACCTGCGAGTCCATGTCGACGATTACCTGAAGGTGAACTTAGCGGGACAAGCGTCACTTCATGTTGATTGGCCCACTGAACAAGTTGTATAACTTCCTGTTCGTTTTTTGGCCTAGCGATGCCTTGAACTTTGAGTGAATTGTCGGCAGAAACACCTAAAAATTCTTTAGCCGTTGCTGCGTTTTCATACTGGACAAATTTAGGAAGCGGAAACGCGTCATTAGTCATTAGTATATTCTCATCATTTATTATTATTAGATTACAAGGTGTACTATAGGACTTGAATGAAGACTAAACCGCTGTATAAATCTTTCATGACGACTAAATCGTCTTAATTATTGCCTTTTGAATAAAAAATAGAGGTTCATTTGGATTAGATTAGCGGTGACTTTTATAAAAAATCTGACATACTTACTTCATGAAACTTTCAACTCGTTCTCCTAATATTCCGATTGAACCCAACTCAAAACGAGACTTTCTTGATGATGTTTTATCCTCTTTATTGGTTGCCGACTCTGCCGTAGTCTTTTTTGAATTTACCGCGCCTTGGGCGATAAAAATTGAGTATGAGGTTCCTATAAGTTGTACGGTGGTAGAAGGGGAACTGTGGCTAAGTGATCAAAACAGAGTGACGCAATGTTTTCGAGCGGGTGATACCTTTGTCTTACCAAAAGGCATGCGTGGTAAACCGTATTACATTTCATCTTCGGAAGAGTTTCCGCAAAGTTGGATCACCGCGAATGAACTGTTTGATAAAGGGCAACATATTCCATTTAATCTTTCAGACCCACAGCATATAAGTTGGGGCGGTGGGGGCAGCGTGGTACGGATTTTTTCGTTTGCCTTTCATTGGTTTGATCAATGTTATGGGCCTCTGATTGATACTTTGCCCGAGTTGATGCGTATTAACGTGGAAGATGCAGGCACGACTTTGCAAAATCTCATGGTGAGTTTTCTGTTCAAAGAGGCGCACCCTGAGCAATCAGGTTTTGGTTCTCTAGTTGCTCAAACCGCACAATTATTTCTAATTCACGCTATTAGAACCTTTGCCGTGACTTATGGAAGTGATCGCGAAGGGTGGTTAAAGGGTTTTTCCGACCCAAGAATTGCCAAAGCACTGACTTGTATTCACCGTGATCCCGGCAATAAGTGGAGTGTTGAAACACTGGGGAAAGCAACAGGAATGTCGCGATCTGTCTTCTCTAAGCGTTTTACTGAAGTGATGGGGGAATCTCCGATGGATTATGTATGCGCATGGCGTATGCATCTAGCGCGATTAGCATTGGAAACCACCGACACAACCGTTACAGCATTGGCACAACAGTTGGGGTATCAATCGGAGGCCGCATTTCGGACCGCTTTTCGAAAAATGACCGGACAAAGCCCAAAAGAATACTCTAAAAGTAACGCCTCCAATTTACCGTAAGTAATGCATTAGTCAGCAGGTTACTTGGCTTAGTCTACTTCTTCGGCAAGGCTTCCTATTTCAACCGCAGCCGCACGTAATTCAGGAATAAAATGCATCAGCTCGTCGAGATTATTGCGTATAACGGGAGCGTGACAGAATAGACAGGCAATCAGACGTCCATGACTGTCCTTTACGGGAACAGAAATCGCCACCATGCCATCGATAAATTCTTCGTTATCGGTTCCTATGTCGGTTTTTTGAATATAGAGCAATTCGTTTTCTAAACGAGCTAGATCCGTTTTGGTATTTCGAGTGTACTGTTTCATGGGAATCGAACCAAGAATCCGCTGCCGACGGCCTTTACTGAGCGAGCTCAAATAAAGCTTGCCGCTGGCAGTGCAGCAAATTGGCGTGTGAATGCCAACGGGTAAGTGGATTTGTAACGGCCAGTTAGTTTGTGCGCGGTCGTAGTAAATCATATCGGTGCCGCTTGGAATCGCAAGGCCGCACGTTTCGCCAATTTTCTCAGCCAAATGTTGTAAAATAGCTTGCCGTTGAGCCTTAAAACGACTGGAATAGATAATCCCCAATGCAATGTCATGTAGGCGATCAGCAGGTACTAATAAACCTCGCATATTGGTTTGTAGAAAACCTTCGGATTCGAGCTGTTGCAATAGCCTGTGTACGCTTGGTTTAGGAATATTTAATAATACGGACAAATCCGCCGCGCTGAGAGGGTGTTCAGCCTTAGAAATAGCTTCAATGATCTCAAGTACACGAGCGATATTTGAACCTTTTTCCCGAGGTTGCGTGCTCATAAATAAACCTTATATAACTGCATTTTATAAATTAAAAAGAATGAGACCTTTGCACGAAGTCACGAGCAAAGCCAAGGCGAGTCTCTTTTTAACACTGTATTGGAGAGTGCAGTCGTCGTGCAAAGGTCTCAGAATAAATGCCGAATGAATATACAACAAGGGCGACTCCCGAGTTTTGTGTTGGAGTCGCCTTTTTGGTTAATACCTAATATGCAATTTTAGGCAACCAAGTCACAATGCCTTCCCAATAAAAAACGATAGCGAGCCCAAGTAGCTGTATTAAAATAAACGGAATTACACCGCGGTAAATATGGCCAAGGCGAATTCCGATAGGAGCAACTCCTTTTAGATAAAAGAGCGCAAAGCCGACCGGAGGTGTTAAGAAAGAGGTTTGCAGACACACGGCAAACAATATCGTAAACCACACGAGATCAAACCCTAGCCCTGAAACGACTGGAGCAACTAACGGCAAGATAATTAAGGTAAGCTCGATCCAATCTAAGAAAAATCCAAGAATGAAGGTCACAAACAATATGGTGATCACGATACCTGTTGGGCCAAACGGCAAGCTGGTTAACGCGCCTTCGATTATTTCATCCCCACCTAAGCCCCGAAATACCAACGAAAACGCCGTTGCACCGAGAAGTAGGGCAAATATAAAAGCCGTCGTCTTGGTAGTTTCACGACCCACTTCACGAAGCACTTTTACATTTAACCGTTTCTTGCTCAATGCTAAAAGCGTTGCGCCAAATGCGCCGACACCTGATGCTTCTGTAGGAGTAGCAATACCGAAGAAAATGGAACCAAGCACGGCGAGAATAAGACCAGCAGTAGGCAATACGGCTTTAAAAACGTTCCAAAGAATAGCGTATGTTACTCTTTCACTGTCTTTTGGCGCTGGTGCAGCATGTGGCTTCAGCCACGCATAGATCATGATATAAGCAACATACATTGCCGCCAGTAAAAGCCCCGGTAATAAGGCACCGAGGAATAGATCGCCGACGGGAATACCAACCCGATCTCCCATCATTACCAACATAATGCTGGGTGGAATCAAAATCCCTAGAGTCCCCGTTGAACAGACCGTGCCACAGGCGAGTTCTTTACTGTAGCCTTCACGTAACATCATTGGAATGCCGAGCACAGCCAACAAAACGACAGATGCACCAATAATTCCGGTAGAGGCCGCCAATAGCAGACCGACGAAGGTTACGGTAACGGCAAGGCCGCCGCGCACTCTACCAAACAATCTCGCCAAGTTGCCCATAAGATCTTCAGCAACACCTGATCGATCCAGCATCAATCCCATGAAAACGAACATGGGTAATGCGACTAACACCCAGTTTGTCATCACGGCCCAAATGCGTTGAACCGTAATTGATACATAATTCCAATCCACACCGATAAAAGCGTCTAACCAATAATCTGCAGCCATAGCGATAACAGCGAATACGATTGCAATGCCACCCAATACCCAAGCAACCGGAAAGCCACTGAATAGGCAAACAATAAAGGTTGCAAACATTGAGATAGCGAGAATTTCGTTGATTTCCATGATCTCTCCTAGAGGGTGGTCGCAGTAGGTTGAATGTCAGATCGCTTACGATGAAACAACAAGGCAAGCACGCGCGATAGACGGGATATGGTCGCCAGTGCTAATAAAACGAAACCCACTAATAGACTCGATTTGATCACCCATCGGTAAGGCAAACCACCGGGTGCGGAGGAAATTTCATGCATTTCCCATGAATAACTAATAAAGGGAACCGAATACCAAATCACCGTACAGGTAAACGGCAAGAGAAGAAGTAATATTCCGAACAGCTCAATCCACGATTTGGTTCGCAAACTTAAATGACCGTGTATCAAATCCACTCGAACGTGTTGATCATAAGCAAAACAATAGGACAGGCCAATAAGCCATCCAACGGCGTAGAAATGCCATTGAAGTTCCTCAAATTCAATACGGCCTTCACCCAAGGCATAACGCATAAACACATTAAGGATGATGATTCCCATAAGTAGGATCCAAATCCAAGAAGCAGCATTGCCGATGGCTTGTAATACGCCGTCTATACGCTTGGAAAGGGTCGTTTCTGGCAATTGAGTATTTGATGGCTGAGAGTTAGAAGACTGAGAGTCTGAGTCATTATAAGAGCTGAGATCTTCAGCCTTGTCGTTAGGGGTAAGTTGCATAAAATCCTCCGGAATAATTGCGGACAAATAACACTGATATTCCCACACCCATTTCCTGTGAAGAGTGACGATAGGAGGTCACTTCATTAGGCTAGAATTAAGCTCAATGGGCGTCAGCCTTGTTAGAAAACGCAGAAGTTAGGTCATTAGAGAAGGAGATATACCGTCTCTAATGACCACTCTTGAACTTATTTGTTGTTTACTAGCGGTTAACTAGGCCGTTAATGGAAATGGAAACAGTGATTTGAAAACTAAAGATCTAAAGGAAGATACGCGAGTTTACGCCACGCTTTATATTCTGCTCTAAAGCTCTGTTGAGAATCGTAGATTTTTTTAAAATCTTCGTCTTCTGCAGAAAGCTCTGACATGACTTGATTCGTGATGTTCTTCAGGCCGGTAAGCATTTCAGTATTCAGCGTCTGAGTTTTTATGCCTTTTTCTTGTAACTCATTGAGGACTTTACCTTGGATCGCTTCGCCGTGAGTTAGCGCGCGGAACGTACTTGCAGTGCAAGCCATATCAATGGTCGCTTTGGTGGAACTAGCAAGGTCATCCCAAACATCTTTGTTAATGACTAAATGGGAGGCTGTGAAGGTTTGATGCCAACCGGGGAAATAGTTGTTTTTCGCAACTTTATCGAACCCCATGATCTTATCTATCGCAGGCATAGAAAATTCCGTTGCATCGATCGCGCCTTTTTCAAGCGCAGGGAAAATTTCGCCGCTTGGCAGAACGGTAACGGACGCGCCTGCTTTTTGAAGGACTTTACCCCCTAAACCCGCAAAGCGAATTTTAAGACCGTGAAGGTCTTCCATGGCATTGACTTCTTTTTTGAACCAACCTGCTGTTTCAGGACCAATGATGCTACATAAGACAGGGTGTACATTGTGTTTGGCGTACAAGTCTTCAGCTAATTTTTTACCTTCACCCTCATACCACCATGCGGAGTATTCCCAGGGTTCCATGCCAAAGGGAACGGCGGATAACAAGGCCGAAGCGGGAATTCTACCTTGATCGTAACCTAGCCAAGCATAGCCAGCATCGAGTTGGTGGTTTCTGACGGCCTCGGTGATGCTAAAAGGAGGAACAATTTTTCCCGGCTCATAGACCTTAAATTGTATTTGGCCGTCTGTCGCGGCTTTGAGTTGTTTAGCAACATGTACGATGGGATCCCCTAACCCGGGGAGGTGCGTTCCAAATACAGCTTGGACTTTCCAACGAATTTTATCTTCAGCAGCGAAAGTGGAGGTGGCAGTGGTAGCGAGAAGTGTTGACACGGTTGCAGCAACACAAGTTTGTTTGACCAACGTTTTTATGTGGAGCATGACTATCTTCCTATAAGTGCCTGAGAATACTCTCAGTTTTATTTTTATTGTCCTACACAAATGTATCCTTTTGATACGATATTTATCATTATGTATATTTTCATCCTAGTCAACCTAGAAAATAGTCTATAGTGATAATAATTATATCGCTATAGCTTACTTGTTTAACTTTAGTCATAATCGCTTTTTTAGTGCTTAAGTAAGAAAGCTCTCTTATTATTTTGGGAGCTTTCTAGTGGCGATGTTTCGGCGGGCTAATTAACGGATAGTGAGCTCTATATCGCCAATCCCTTCGATACTTCCGGTTATTTTGTCTCCAGAAACGACGGGGCCAACACCATCTGGTGTACCAGTGTAAATCAAATCACCGGGTTGTAGATGATAAAATTTAGATAAATCAGCGATGATTTCACGCACATTCCAAATTAACAAATTGATATCCGAAGATTGTTTGGCTTCGCCGTTAACTGCCAATTCAATTTTGCCCTCGTTTAAGACACCTGTTTTACCGATTGGCACAATGGGCGCCAAAATCGCAGACTCTTCAAAGTCTTTCCCCAGATCCCAAGGACGGCCTGTTTCTCTCGCTTTTAACTGGAGATCTCGACGCGTCATGTCCAAACCGCATGCATAGCCGAAAATAATGTTTTCGGCTTTCTCTTCACTGACATTGAAGCCTTCTTCCCCAATAGCGACAACAAATTCCATTTCATAATGGTAGTTGTCTGTTTGGGGTGGATAATCAATGCTTGCACCCGTTGCAACATAAGTACTGGCATCTTTAATAAAGTAAAAAGGGCTTTGCACGCTTTTATCGACTGTTGTGCCCATTTCCGCCGCATGAGCATGGTAATTTCGTCCCACGCAAAAAATACGATGGATGGGAAACAGGCTATCGGAGCCTTCAATAGGAGCCAAAACGGTTTCTTTAGCGGGAAATACGAGTTTATTTGTCATGGTCTTTCCTTTAGTTACTTTTATTAATCGCGGTTTGATAAGGGTCAAAAAATACCGAGGTAACGATGCAGTGGCGCTTCGTCGGCAGTGATAATGAATGCCGGTTCCGTTGCAGAGGTGTTGCTGAGCGTTACCTCGCTGTAACCGGGCGCGCTGAGCGTGTCCTTTTCTGTCCATTTCAAAGCGTCGTTTGAATCCACTTGTAGGGTGCCTTGACCCTCGACAATATGAAAAACACAGGCGGTTGTACGCTTAGGCAACGCTAGAGATTCGTTAGGGCGTAGCATCATGGCACCAAAGCCAATGCTGGGAAATAAGCTGGCTCCGTTTTCTGGGTTGACATAAGCGATGCGGATTGGACGGTCGCTGTAGTGCTGAGCCATTTCTATTAAACAAGCACGAGTTCTTGACCATGGGTAGCGCAGCATCGGCGAATTGGTATTCTCTCTTTTAAAACCCAACTCTGGTACCACGCCTGCGGCGCTGTATTCGGCAAAAGACTTATCCCGTTCCAGTACGTTGGTTTGAGTTTTTCCCTCAATAGCCCAAGAGCCTTCTAGTTGATAAATCAAAGGCAGATCGAGTATGTCTAACCAAATGATCGGGCCATCACCTTCGTGCTGGTGTTCGTGCCACTTTCCGGATGGCGTCAGAATTAAATCACCTCGCTCCATGATGCAAGGTTCGCCATCAACAATGGTCGTTGCGCCTTCGCCTTCGATGATAATGCGCACGGCATTCGGTGTATGGCGATGATTAGGGGCGGTTTCGCCCGGTAATATTAGCTGCAAGCCCATATAAATACTGGGAGTAGCTTGCATGTTAGTCAGCCCGTGTCCTGGATTAGCCAGCACCAATACGCGACGTTCGGCTTTTTCCATCGGCGTTAAATCGCCCGCTTCGATTAAAAGAGGGCGAAGTGCGTCAAACTGCCAATTTAACGTTTGGGTTTTACGGCTCGGAACTTTATGAGGTAATACCGCACGCATATTTGGCCAAAGTGGTACTAGATTTAAGTCGGTTAGTTTATCGCGGTAGGATTGGGGTAAATCCTCAAGAGTACCTAATGATTGCATGGGAAACTCCTTATTATTTATTTTTCTATTTCACAAAATTAAGCGATGAAATCGGGTTGTTGGTTGGGCGCGGCTTGCTGAAAAACCGTGTTTTTTTTGCAGTGCTCATAAATGCTTAAGACTTTCGTAAAAGACGACAAATCACAGCCGAAACGCAGAGCATTGGCCACTTGTGGGACTAAGCAACAATCCGCCAATGTGGCCTGATCGCCAAAACAATAATCACCATAGCCGTATTCGTTTAAACGGCTTTCCAGTGCTTCGAACCCTTCTTGAATCCAGTGTTGATACCACGCCGTTTTTTGTTCATCCGTAACCTCTAGTTGCTGCTTGAGATAGCCTAGGATGCGAAGGTTATTAACCGGATGCATGTCGCTTGCAATCATGTGACAGATTTCTAAAACCCTTGCCCGTTCTAATGTGTCTTTAGGCAGTAACGGCGAGTCAGGGTAGGTGAGTTCTAAATAGTCCAAAATAGCCATGGATTGTGTGAGTGTTTGGCCGTCATCCGTAATCAGCACAGGGACGCCCTTTGCTGGATTGAGTTTTATATGGCTCTCGGTTGCTTGCTCACCAATACGAATGTTGACGCCGTGATGTTCATAGCTTAGTCCTTTTAAGGCGAGTGCAATTCGCACTCGGTAGGAAGTTGAACTGTTAAAAAAGTTATATAACTGCATGGTTTTTCCCCAATCATGGTTCGTTTGAAATCGCTAGGTTGCGTAATTTCTGCTTCAAACTCGACATAACACCAATGGCTCTTGTAAAAGAGTTTTTCGAGCTCCTGCTTATGGATCTCTTCATTTGTATAGGCCGAAAAAGGAATCTTACTGGTATCTTCATACTTCCAAATAGGCATCAATGAAATACGATTATCCTGACTCCAATGTGCCGCGAAAAATGGATAAAGTTGGCGCAAGCCCTGTGCCTGTTGCGACACATAACATGGGAATTGTCTGATTGTTCGGTTTCCATCGTCGCTCTTATTTATTATTGTTTGATTAATTAATGCGCAAACCTTCAATGTCATTAACTATATTCGCTGTTAAGATATTCAGACATATAATAACTGTGATACTACTTATTCACATTAATGAGATCTCTATCATGATTCGACTACAAGACATTGATTTAAACTTGTTGGTTGTGTTCCAACTGATGTACCGAGAAAGAAAAACAGGAGCGGTTGCTGAACAGCTTGGGCTCACACAACCAGCTATTAGCAATGCACTTGCTCGCTTACGGCTTGCGCTGCACGATGAACTGTTTGAAAGAACCGCTCGCGGCATGCGCCCAACGCCGTTTGCTGACAGCATTGCCGAATCGGTAAGCTATGCCTTAAGTACCTTGCAGGATGGATTAAATTACCAAGAACGCTTTGATCCTCAATCAAGTGATCGCGTTTTTTGCGTCAACATGACGGATTTAGGTGAGATTCACATGCTACCACGCCTAATGGCTTATCTTGCGGAGCATGCTCCCAACCTTTCTATTAGTACGGTAAGAGATAATGGCCATTCTTTACGGGAGGAGTTAGAAACAGGCAGTGTGGATCTTGCTATTGGCCTGTTGCCGCAATTAGAAGCAGGTTTTTATCAGCGGCGTTTGTTTGATCAAGAGTATGTTTGCTTAGTGCGAGAAGGGCACCCGTTAGCCGAACAAACACTCACCTTAGACAACTTTTCCAAATCCGAACATATCATTATAGAAGCGCAAGATACTGGTCACGGTAGAGTAGAAAAACAACTGGCGAAAAGTGGCATTTTACGAGTAAGTAAATTAAAACTGCCACATTTTATCTCCGCACCTTACATTATCGCCCACACAGATCTTGTCGCCACTGTGACTGAGAAGTTAGCGTTGCAAATGGCAAACAGCCTAGATTTAGTGATAAAGCCGCACCCCGTTGATATTCCTGCCGCACAAATCAACATGTTTTGGCATCGCCGATTTCATCAGGATTCAGGAAATGTGTGGCTGCGCAATGTATTTTTTGAACTGTTCTCGGAATAGTGAGCGTGGAATCATACGAGTTATTTAAAATCGGCTTAGTGCATTAGTTCGTCATTACCTAACTGCTGCTGTTCGATACGTGCCGCCTTGATCGATAACACGCATGACGGCGTTTTTTACATTCGACAAAGTACCGTTAAAACGCAATTGTGAAACATTGCCACGGCTTAACAAGCGTACAGGGTCGTTTAGAAATTGCTGATATTGGCGTCAGTCCATTTGTTTGGCTGTAGGGGCTAAGTATCAACAAAAAGAAGGGAGGCTGGACGATACGCTCGTACGAAGAACGACATTGGTTTTTCGTAAGGGTGGCTTCTTTGTACTTTGTCTGCCTTGCTTGTTGGCCTGAGCAAACATCAAAAGCATTCTAGAAAAATTTAATGAGTTTGACTTAGCGGGTTAAGTAAGCACTGGATTTGAGTGAATTGAAAAAGATGGTTAGAACGCCTAAAGGAAGGCCACGTAATTCCATACACTATTTCCGATAAATGTGATTATCGGAAATAATATAATGTCCGTAAATTCGGTCTCTTTTAGTGTATTGCCTTGTTTATACGGCTTTCGAACGTTACTCGTTTCTATTGTTTTGGCTATGAATAAATTTATTTGGAAATAAGACATTTACTGTACGTAATGTTTGAGGCTTACGATACACCAGTTTCATCCTTGTGAGCCGTCCTCGCGACAATACTCGATTCAATATTTTCATTCTTAGTAATGCTTACTTCGCAGACTGTTTTCCGCTCTTGTTTTTCGGCTGCTGGTTAACAGTCTGCACAATTCGCTTATGCCTTTCACTGTAAATCCTTTATGATTAACGTTCGCTATTTAAATGTTTCATATGAGGCTTGCGTGTGTCTGTTAGTCAGTTCACCGTTCAAAATACGCTTGATACCTTATATCGCCAAGAATCACCTAAGATGTTGGCGTCGTTGCTGCGTATCTTTGGCCACCATAATATTGACCTTGCTGAAGACATGCTTCAGGAATCGTTCCATACGGCGCTAACAACCTGGTCAAGTACCGAGCTGCCTGATAATCCTACCGCGTGGTTGATTCAAACGGCTCGAAATCGAGCTATTGACGTGATTCGTACTCAAAAAAATCGCCTAAGGTTGTCGGAACAATACGCTGAGTTACTTGAAAGTGAATGGACAGCAGCTTTATCGGTGGATGAAGCGTTTCAAACACCTTATGTCGAGGATGAGCAGTTACGTATGGTGTTTTTGTGCTGTATGACAGACATTAAACTGCAAAATTTGCTCCCATTTATCTTAAAGTCTCTTTGTGGGTTTAATGTCATTGCAATCGCTAAAGCGCTTATATTACCCGAAGAAACAGTTAAAAAACGCTTATCCCGTACTAAGGAACAGTTTAAGAAAATGCCTTGGTCGTTACCTGAAAATGAGCAATATGAATCGGTTGTTGAGCGTGTTCATTTAGTTCTATATCTGCTATTCAACGAAGGGCTTCACTGTTCAGATACAAAATCGCCCATTAGGAAAGAGTTGTGTCAGGATGCGATCGCCCTCCTCAAATTGCTCGTTGAGCACCCTCACCTTGGCAATAAAGAAACAATATCTCTGTATGCCTTGATGCACTTTCATATTGCGAGAATTGAGGCTCGATTAGACGATAATAATGAACTAATCCCGCTTAACAAACAGGATAGAAAACGTTGGAATCAGGGCTACATTAATGCTGGAACTTTTCTACTCAATACGGTTTCTGAGTGGACAGACTCTCACGTAGGACGTTTTCAATTAGAAGCCTTCATTGCTCTTGAGCATTGCAGAGCGGATACGTTTGAAGCGACGGACTGGCGGAAGATCGTCCATTGGTATCAGTGTTTAGTGGCCTTAACCAAGTCTGACATCGCAAAAATAAACTTGGCGGTGGCACTCGGTTATGCTGGCTTTTCTGAACAGGCTATTCAGATTGTGGCGGAGTTAGGTGTATCGTCTGCCTTATTGTCTAAGTCTCATATGGTTGATTCAACGCTAGCACATTTGTATGCGATGAGTGGTCAGAAAGAAAAGGCCCTTGCACATGCAAAGGCCTCTTGTGAGAAAGGCGGAACGCTGACAGAGCAGGCACTGATGCTTCAGCAGATTGAAGACCTTCTTGCCTGACTAGACGTTCATTTCCATGATTTCTCTCACCTCAACAGTGCAGCCTGGGTGACTAAAAATCGGACATGTTTTGGTAATTTCGACCGCTTCGTCATAGTTGTTTGCTTTGACAATTGAATAGCCGGAGACAAGTTCTTTAAATTCAGCTGCGGCAATATCGGTAACAACGCCTTCAGCCGTTACACGTTTTCCACCGTAATTAAGTGGATCACCGCCGCTAACCAGCTGATCTTTTGATTGTAGGTTTTCCATCCATTGGGTCCATGCTTGCATGGCCGCTGCCATTTCTTCTGGTGTTGTTTTTGCCGCCCATTCTGGATCGCCACCTAAATAGATCAACATATAGTTACTCATAATACATTCCTCATTAAACGTTGTTAAACACTCAGCTAACTGGCTAAGCTGTCTATTAGACGAGTGAGTATTTTGATAAGGGACACTTTGCCTTAAAAAATTTACGTTTTTTTAAAGCTATTCCATAGCTCTGTCGCAACAGGGCCTAATAATTTGTCATTTCGTTTTATGAGCTTGTAGTCAAACTCGATGCGACTTGCGTAATCATTTAGTTCTATCTCAAGGAGTTCGCCTGATTTCAATAAGTCCTTTACGAAATGCTCAGGAAGACGCCCCCAACCCATGCCAGATTGAATCAATGAAAGCTTAGTTGCAAAGTTGTTTACATACCAATAGCGTTGCGCACTTTGTACTCCGACATTGACGCCTGTTGTCATAGAGCCAGAATCCTGTACTACAACTTGGTAGGTGTCTATGAGCTGTTTTACACTCGTTAACGATTCGAACTTGTTGACCAATTTGGAAGCTGCCACATTGATTAAGGCACCTTTGCTCACGTGTAGGAATTCCAACTCACCATTTTTTTTAAATTCTGCTTGAATCGGGGTAATCGCCAGATCCACTTCACCTTTATGGATTTGTTCTACAGGGCCTGAGAGGTACTCTTGCTTTATGACTATTTGAGTGGATTTATGACGTTGTTGCAGTGGTTCAAGTTTTGAAAAAATAGTCTCTAACTCAAATGACGCTTCGATCGCGAGAGAGATTCGCTCTTCCTTTCCTGATGCATAGTTGTGTGCTGTCTGAATAAATTCTTGGTGTAATTCGATCACTTTTTTGGCTTTTTGATAAAGAATGTTGCCCTGATTCGTCAGGCTTAGCCGATAACCTTCTCGATTAAATAGCGATACGTTTAACACTGACTCAAGTTGCTTAATCGCTGTCGTTAACGCAGGCTGTGTCTTTGAGACTTTCTCTGCGGCATGGCTCAAAGATCGACTTTCAGCAATGGCTATGAGGATTTTTAGCTGATCTATTGTGGCCACTTAATAATCTCTTTTTATGTAGTTTATAAAAATATATCAATATTTTTAATTGTATTTTAGAGACACAATTTAGCCAATAAATATTGATTATACGAGAGACGATTTATGAGTATTGCAAAGAAAATTAAAAATTGGTTACCTGTTGTTTTGTTGGCGTTGCCTATGATTGCCATCGGTGGCGCTAAATTGGCGGGTGTCCCTGAACTTCACCAAAGTTTTGAAATGATGGGATTGCCTAGTTGGTTTGGTTACTTTATCGGTGCGGCAGAGCTTACGGCAGGCATTGGATTATTTGTTCCACGTTGGAGTGCGCTTGCTGCATCTGGACTGTTTCCTATTTTGCTCGGAGCGATCTATTTCCACCTGACTTACGGCGTACCGTCTGCGGCACCGGCTGCTGTGTTTGTTGTTCTTGCTGTCTTGGTTGTTTTCATGCGTCGCAAGCAAGCAATTTGGTTTCCTGGCGTTGCTAGTCACGGATAACTAGTCACGGTTAATAATCCGTACTTAGATAATATATGTGCTTGAATAATATAGGTGCTTGAATAATATAGGTGCACAGATAATCAGTGCCCATCGCCTACTTTTATAGGTTTAAGATGGGCATTGATGCTAAGCGTTAATGACGCTTTTTCGGAAGGTTTGAAAGTCTAATTCTGGCGTATGAAGGCGTGCTTTTTCATACATTTTGTTGAGCTGTATTTTTTGCTTAATCAGTTGAATAACTTGGTGGTGAGCATGCTCACTTTCGAATCCGAATCCGTCCTCTTCAAGCCTAAGCAGTGTATATTCATAGGCCTCCTGAAAAACACTTCCAACGTTTGTGCCGTGACACATGGACTCATCGTGTACTCGGTACTCATGCAGTGCTTCGTTATGAAAGGCTGCCCAACCCGCTTTTTCAACCGCTCTCATATTAAACAGAGTATCGCCGCCGCGAGAGACATTCTCCCAATTGTGTGTGGCAATGCTCTTATGAAACAACATCAAGAGTGGCGTGTCTGTTTGAAAGAAATCAGGCAATGTGATTTTACCGCCTAACGTTGTGTCGTTTATATCTGCGCGCTCTTTAATGTAACTAACATCGAACGCGGTATCGATATGCTGCTCATTTTGATCGTTGACGACATTGACATTGTCGAGTGCCACTCCTGTCTGGTCAGCCGCTTTCAGTAAGGTTGCTAATCGTTGAGGGTAATAAAGGTCGTCAGCATCTAAAGGTGCAATCCAGTCGCCATTGGCTATTTTTTTAGCCGTATTGCGAGCGATGTTCGGGCCGCTTTTGGCCTTTCCGGTAAACACGAATTTAAGGCGCTCATCTTTAATGCCTTGTTGCTTGAGCCAACTGAGGTAATCGAAGCCGTCGTCTGATGCGATGATGCATTCCCAGTTTTCGTGACTTTGACCGAGCAGCGATTGAACAGCTCTGACCAATGTTTTTTGCCCTTTGTAGACAGGGGTGATGACTGAGACGAGTGAGTTTTGCATAATTCAGATATCCTTACTTCATTATCCAAACCTATTTTGCCACGACTGTGTTTCTTTTACGTTATTCGCTTTTAAAAAATAATTTGTATTTTAGTGAAAGTTTCGCGACTTGATGGAAAGTGTTTCCCATAGATGAGTTCTATCTATTAGCCGTCCGGCAATCACATGGACGACTTTTCCTTCTTTCTCCAATACACCGTGCACTTCTAAAATCGTTGCACCTAAAAAGGCCTTCTTTTGAACGCTGGCGGTTGCTTGCCAGACCACGACATTCGTATTACCAAACTCATCTTCGAGTGTAATGAAGGTAACACCTGATGCGGTGCCGGGCCGTTGTCGTCCGGTGACAAGACCGGATACGCGAATCAACTGTTGATGCGTTCCCTGTTCAAGCTCATTACTCGGTGTGCACTTATAACATGCGCCTTGCTCTCGGAGAAAGCGCATTGGATGTTTACCCAAGCTGACGCCCATGCTTTTTAAGTCTTCTAGTGTGTCTATCTGCTCAGAAGGCGTTGGGAGTGCGATTTTGGTTTCGTTATTTAGCTCTAAGTTCAGTTCTGTTTCTTGTTGGTGACCGAGAATGTCCCATCTAGCCTGAAAGCGGTTACCTGAAAGCACTGAAAATGCGCCACTTGATGCCAAGGCTTCTTTGTCTCTTTTGTTTGGTTTAACTCGATTAAGGAACTCTTCAAGTGACGTGAAAGGTGTATTTCCTCTTTTTTGAGTTAAACGGACACTGCCTTCATGGGACATGCCTTTGACTAATCGAAAACCTAAACGGATCGCAAATTGCTTATCTTGTTGATTTTGTTGTTCAGACTCACTCAAGCGCTCTAAGGTATGGTCCCATTCACTGTGCTGGACACAAACCGGCTTTACGATAACGCCATTTCGTTGCGCGTCTTGAATCAGTTGGTAAGGTGTATAAAAACCCATAGGCTGACTATTCAGTAATGAACAGCAAAACACTGTGGGATAATAATGCTTTAACCAAGAAGAAAAGTAGACAAGGATAGCAAAGCTTGCGGCATGGGATTCAGGAAAGCCGTATTCGCCAAAGCCTTGGATCTGCATGCATAATTGATCGGCAAAGACTTCGTCGTATCCTCGTTCTAACATGCCTTGTTTTAATTTATCTTGAAAAGGCTTTAGACGCCCTGTACGTTTCCAAGCCGCCATCGCTCTCCTTAATTGATCCGCCTCTCCTGCGCTGAAACTAGCAGCCACCATGGCGAGTTTAATGACCTGTTCCTGAAAAATAGGCACGCCTAAGGTTCTATTTAATACGCTTTTGATTTCAGCACTTGGATAGTTAATCGCTTGCGTTCCAGCTCTGCGTTGAAGGTATGGGTGCACCATGCCGCCTTGAATTGGTCCAGGTCTAACGATTGCGACTTGGATAACAAGATCATAAAAACAGTTAGGCTTTAGCCGAGGCAACATATTGATTTGAGCGCGTGACTCAATCTGAAAGACACCAATGCTTTCCCCTTTTTGCAACATGTCATATACCTTGTGATCTTCTCTTGGGATGCTTTGTAGGGTAAAAGGTGCTCCTTTTATTTTGCTGATCAAGTTCAATGATTTTTTAATGGCCGTCAGCATACCGAGTGCTAGCACATCGACTTTAAGCAGCCCCAGTGATTCTAGGTCGTCTTTGTCCCATTGGATAATAGTACGACCTTCCATACTGGCATTTTCGACCGGAACGAGGTGATCGACACGCTCTGCTGCAATTACAAAGCCGCCAACATGCTGTGATAAATGACGAGGAAAACCGAGAATCTCTTCAACCAGTTTTAGAAAGAGTTGAAATTGGTAAGAAGGCTTTGCGTTACCATAGTCTGACAGTTGCTTTAGCCAAGGTGTGGCCTTATCTCTTCGATCAAGTTTCTTGATGAGCTTGCTCAAAAAGTGTTCTTCATACCCTAGTGCCTTACCTACGTCTCTGATCGCGCTCTTTGCGCGATAGGTTATAACCGTTGCCGCTAACGCTGCACGCTCTCGACCATACCGTTGGTAAAGGTATTGTATTACTTCTTCTCTTCGTTCATGCTCGAAGTCCACGTCAATATCAGGAGGTTCATGCCTTTCTTTTGAAATAAAGCGCTCAAATAGAAGGTCTGTATTAGCGGGATTTACTTCCGTTATCCCTAGGCAATAACAAACGGCCGAGTTTGCAGCAGATCCTCTCCCTTGACAAAGTATGTTGCGCTTTCGGGCGAATTTAACGATGTCCCAAACCGTCAGAAAATAATGCTCAAACTTTAGCTCTTTAATGATGCTCAGTTCTTTTTCGATTTGCTTCTCAATAGCTTGTGGCACGCAGTCTGAATAGCGTCGATGCAGTCCTTCATAGGTAAGTTGCTTTAAATAGCCTGAAGGCGTTGTACCTTCAGGGACCAAGTCTTTCGGATAGTCGTACTTCAATTCATCCAGTGAGAAATGACAGCGTTCCAGTATTGTAAGACTTTCTTCTAACTCTTGATCACTGTAAAGCTTACGAAGCTTTTTGGGTGAACGGAGATGTGTTTCTGCATTAGGCGCTTGCCTCCCATTGAGCTTGTTCACTGAGGCGTGAAGCCGAATGGCGGTCATGACATCTCGTAAGGGCTGGCGACTGGGTTCGTGCATATCAACACTGCTTACAGCGGTTACGGGCAAGCGCAGCATACTGAATAAACGATAAACCGTCTGTTTTTTTGCCCTGTCTGTGGGGGTCAATAGCTGCTGTAACCCCAGCCATACGTTATTAGGGTAGCAATCACTTATCTTCTTAATGTTAGAAGTGATTGAAGAGAAGCTTTGTTCCAGAGTGTTGTCTGTAATGACGATAATGAATAAACAACCTTGCAGTTCTGATAGGTAGTCTTCTAACTGAAGGTGGTAGTGCCCTTTCTCTGCATTTCTGCGCCCTTTCGTTATGAGCATGCTTAGTTTTCTGTACGCTTCAATTGAAGGCGCTAAAACGATGAGCGAAAAGCCCTTAACTTGAAATGTGCTGCCTATTATTAACGGAATACCATGTTCTTTGCTGGCTTCATGAGCTTTCACGACTCCAGCCAATGAGCATTCATCGGTTATTGCTATGCCAGCATAATTTAACTTTTGAGCACGCTCAACTAGTTCCCAAGGGTGAGATGCACCCTGCTGAAACGTATAACTGGATATGACATGCAGTTCAGCATAGCGAAGTGCTGTTGCTTGATGAGTGACAGTTTGCCTGTTCTCAGGCTGATGGTTTATGCCTTGGTGTTTCATTATCCAAACCACCCATGCAAGTACCAAGCACCTGCATCATCTCTAAACACCCACGCTTTTCGCCCGTCTACCCAATGTGCAATATAATAATCTCTTCTGAATGTGTATTCGGTGCTTGTCTCACACCACCATGCACTGCTGATTCTTTCTGGTCCTTCTAGTATGTTAAACTGTCGAGGAGAGATCCTTTCAGGGTGGTGAATTTGCCAAGTTGGGCGCTGAGCTAATTCTCTGGTATCTATCTGCTTTTCTGTATTCTTGCCTTCTTGTTCTTCACCTATTTTACTTTTCTGCTTTCTTTGTTTGTCGTTCTTTTGGTTTTCATTGTTGCAGATAGAAATAGGTTGAAAACACATAGCTTGTTCAGGTAAGTGATCATTCGTTAGTGTTGCAGCTTGAATCGACTGATTACCTAAGCGTGCTTGTAGACGACTGAGAAACAGGTTTTGATCCCTTGTTTGCTGTTTTGTGTCGTTAAACAAATCCCCTGACTCTTCTTCAGACTGCTCCATTTTTACGATGTCGATACGCATCGATCGAATGGGGGCTTGAAGGCTCAAACGATTTAATTTGAGTTCAGTCAGCTCCAGCCATAATTGAGCATCATCACTGCCTAGGTCATGTTGAACCCGTATGATAGGTTGCCGTTCTTGCTCAACAGACCAAGCTAACGTCAATGAAACATCAAAGGCATACATCACCTTTCGTCGATTCTTTAGAAATAAGCACATTGATTGAATGATGGGTCTTAACGGAAACAGTAAGCCAAGGCTGTTTTCAATTTCGTATTCAAATATTCGTTCACGAGTAAACATTTCCGGGGCTTGATAAGGCGTGTAAGATTCTTTAATAAACCCCAACGCGTGACCAAATTGAGTGTATAAGCCGACTCCTAGATGGCGTCTAAGTAAGGCTGTAGGCAGTCGGTATAGGCTGGTTAAGGAATCAAAGCCCATGCCTTGTAGTCTCTGTATGTGCTCAGGGGACCAATCAAGTCTGTCTATTGGTATGTCTTTAATCCAGTCATCTTCATTGAGCGTTTGCCAATTAGGTGACGGTCGTAATGGCTGTTCAGAGAGTGCCCGCCAAAGTGCAAGTTTTCCTGATTTAGCAAAGCCAACTTGATAGGAGTCAGAGAACATTCTGAGCGCCATATGTGCTTTTTGCGCTATTACTGTTTCATTACCGAAGTAACGCAACATGCTGGCGACTTCGATCAATATCGCTTGTGGTGGACTGATACTCACGGTTGCAGAGAACTGGTTTAGACAAAGTGCTAAAGCTTCCAACTGTTCTGATTCTGCTTGAGGGTCAGCTTCTCGTAATTGCAGCTCTGAATCAAAACTATAAGCAAGAGACAAAGACATTCCTTCTTTTAAGCCTTTGCTTTGTGCTTGTTGATTGCATAGAAGGAGTTTTTGCGTCTGTTGACTGATAAGTGCAACAGGTTCGCTGCCCTTATCAATGCCCAATGCTTCAAGTGATAGTTGAGGAAAATAGAAAGCCATCCACATAATACTGCGCTCATATTGCTGAAAGCGTTAATAGTGAGTCCGAGCCCATGTTTGACGAAGGCGTTGTCGTGTTAGGTTGGGGAAGTCGTCTATAATACGTGTGCATTTCAATCGAAATTGTGTCTGTTTCCCACCCCCCTCTTCGTTTCAAAAAGCAAATATCTACGCCGTTTTCGTTTGGCTTCATGTGCATTCGATAGGGAAAAAGCGTCGACTGATTCATTGCTTTTTCAGAGCGAAACGAAACGCCTAATGTATTGCTGTCTTTTGCCGCGAGTTGTAGTTTTCTGGTGCTTGTCGTGTCTGCCTTTATCGGACTCCACATTAGAACAGCGCAACAGAGTCCAGACTTGAGACATTGATACTGTGCCCATAAAGTGTCTTTCTTGTTTGGCGTGTTGATTAACCATAACTGTTGAGACGCAACACCTCGCAGTTCCAACAGCTTCGCGTTTGGGATAAAAGGAGGGTTTATAAAAGCGACTTTCTTACTTTTACTTGCCTGTTTAAGCCAAGGTGTCAATAAGCTTAATTCTCCAATACCTGGTTGAGGGGTTAGAATTTCCATGACGTCCCCAGAGGGCCACCCTTTTGAACCTAATAAAGCGTCAAGTTGCTTGAAGCCAGTGCTACTGCGCTCCGCGTTATCATGCTCTACGCTGTTCTGTAAGGTTTTAGAGGTAGGGTTATCTCCGTGCCAAATCAATCCTTGCTTAGAGAGTAAGTTTAAAGATGGGGAAAGCATATAAATACCACAATACTGTATATTTATACAGTATTGTGGATTATCTAAAAGAGTTCAAGTAATTTTGAGATGCAGTCGAAGAAATGAATCTCGTCATTCAGTCAGTGTGGTGACCATCGTTCTAAAAAAGTAAGTGATGAAAGGTCTTTGAAGTGGAAGTAAAAGTGAAGAGATATGAAGGGATATGAAGAGAAAAGAGCGTTATTAACGCCCTTTTTCTCTTTGTTGTTCTAATATGTGGGCAATCAAAGGGACTCCCGTCTCTTTCGGTAGGTCGTTGAACTTAATACCGTATACATAGAGATATTCGACCCCCATTCGAGCTAAAAATGCATTGTCTGTTAATGTGGATTGTAGCTTTTCAATATGTTCGATTTCTTGGGATCGGAGCTCACATAGAATCTTCAAGTAGAAATCATAACCTGAGATTTTTAGGCGTAATGATAGGTTCATCTTTTGGTTAACTGACCCAAAATCCTCTTTTGAAAGCAGTTTAGCACCGCCCGCACTCAGATCCACAATAATGCCGGTTGCAGGGGCAAAAATACTGTCAGGATCATTGGCAATCGGATCAAGACTGCAAATTGCTCGCGTTTCTATGCGCGCAGCCTGACGTACAACGGAGGTTTCTACGTAATCGGGGTAGGCTATGTGCAAATGAGCGGCAGGATCAAGGTAGCTTTTTGCGACTTTACTTGAGAAAGCACACACAGAAGTATCTAACATCAGTCGAACATTGACCACTTGGCTTTCTCGTACCAAGATGTTCTTGCCGTTAACTTTGGGCGTTGAAAGAATAAGGGAGCGCCCCGGAAGCCGTCCGACGACTTGAACGGTGTGGCGTCCAGGTGGTGAAATAAACTCTAACTGTACCAATGTCCCCATTGGTACATCTATTTCACTAAAACTGGTCTGGACTACTTCAGCCATTTAGGCATTACCTCACCTTGTTCTTATTTAATTTAAGTATGTCATGTATTTAAGTGCTTAAAGCCAATAGCATTTAACTCGTCTTGGTATGAGGTTTGAGTCGCGATACATGTGTTGAATTCATCTCTTTCAACATAATGCTTACGAAGCCAATCAAACGTTTCAAATGACGGCGCATTTCTGTATTTCCGTCTTAGTCGAGTGTCATCTCTTGAAATATCATAAATAGCTAGAACAGCTCTTGCGATCGCTTCATGCAAGTTAGCGTCCTTATTTAAGGACATTTCGGTAATGTTACCTTGGCTGATAGCTTTGGAATAGTCTAATTTAGGGTTAAGATTCAAAAACTTACAAAGTGCCAGATAAACCATCCATGTCCCTTTTTCTCTTCCCTGTTTACTATAGCCAGCTATATGAGGAGTTGCGAGATCCACTTTGTCTAGAAGAGCGGTGTTTATATGAGGTTCACTTTTCCAAACATCCCAAACCAGATTAAGCTTCCCTCCTAGTTCATCATGACGAATAAGTAAGCTATCCTCGCACACCACACCACCTCGCCCTGCTGAAATAAGGGTGGTATTCGGTTTGAGCTTTTGTAATTGCTCTTTACCAAGCATTTTATAAGTTGGATGTAAGCCTGTTTTAGTTAATGGCGCATGTAAACAAATAATGTCGCAATTTAGCACTTCATCGAGTGATACAAGTCGAACAGAATCACTTTCTACGAACGGATCGTAGGCAACCACATCGCAACCAAGCGCACTAAAGCGTTGATATACTGTTTTTCCAACATTGCCATGGCCAATAATACCAATACGCTTGTTGAGCCACTCCAGCTTCTTATTCAAATAAAGGTGCGATAACGCACTGAAAACATAATCCGCCACAGCATCGGCGTTGCAGCCTGGCGCGCTAGAAAAACAAATATCGTTTTCTGAAAGATACTCAAGATCAATATGATCCGTGCCTATTGTGGCGCTACCAACAAATTTGATATTGCTGTTTTCTAACAATGTTGCCGTTACTTTGGTAACAGAGCGTACTAGTAGAATGTCGGCGTCTTTTATTTGTTCGCTTGATAGTGAACGTCCGGGAGTGAGAGAAACCTCTCCAATAGATGAGAAAAGAGTGGAAACATTGGGCATGTTCTCATCGGCAATGATTTTCATAGCATTCCTGTAAATGTTGGCTAAGTGTCAAAGTGGTATTAGGGAAGCGTAAGCTATAAAGTGCGGATGCAAAACATAGAACGCGTTCAGGTATATTAGGTAAGAGAGAAAACACTTTCTCCAACACACGGTTTTGAAAAGGCGTACTGTCATAGTCTGGCAGCGCTAGGTTATCGGCACTAACACGAAACGCCCTTCCTAATGACCATTGAAAGAGGCATTCATACGCTTGCGGTAAGACTTCTACATCTTCAAATATCTTTTGCTGCGAAAGGCTGCGTGAATCAGGCTCGTACCAGTAACCGAAATCGTCGTGTTGTCTTCTTTCTGTTCCAGCAACACACCAATGTGCCGTTTCATGTAGCGCACTTGATATATAATCATGTCGATACTCGATACGCGCGGGTTGGCTGTTCACTGACGCTCGGTAAAAAGGTTCTTCAGCGTCCCCCATTAAGACAGTATTAAATTTTTCAAAGAAACATGTATGGAAGACGGACTCTATATCACGCGAAACAAGCACTGGTGACCTTATTGGCTATCGAAGGGTTATTTGATTGCATTAAAGAAGAATTATTGCATAGATACAGCAAAGCATCCAACAGACGTCATCTAATTTGAATTAAAGTGTCTCAATTTGAATTTGAGAAGGAATGACAGGCTCGTGCTACGGTGAAGTTCTAAAGAGCTCCATTGCAACATGAGCCTGTATCGTTTGATCTTTTGCTATTTTAGCCGCGATAAAAACGAGCAGGCACAAAAGGCATTTTCGTTTGAGTCAATGGAAGTTGCTTGCCACGTACCAATGCAAATAAAGGCGTGTTGAGATCAGCAGTATTAACATAAGCCATAACAATAGGCTGGCCTAATGACGGAGCAAAGCCACCACTGGTTACCGTTCCTACAGGTTCGTTTGCTTCATTCACAATTTCGACACCTTCGCGAACAGGTGCCTTGCTTTCAACGACAAATCCGACTCTTTTTCGGTCTAAGGTTTGTCCAAATTGCGGTAAAATAACCTCGCTACCGACAAAGCCACCTTCACGCTCGCCACCCGTTCGGCGAACCTTTTGGATCGCCCAATTAAGAGAGGCTTCGATAGGGCTTGTTGTTGTGTCTATGTCATGACCATATAAACAAAGACCCGCCTCTAAACGTAAAGAATCACGAGCACCAAGGCCAATCCATTCCACTTCTTCCATAGAAGTTAGCGCAGATGCTAATAAAATAGCTTGGTTAGCAGGAACAGAGATCTCATAGCCGTCTTCACCTGTATAGCCTGAGCAGCTTACCCATAGTTCGATGCCTTGCCATTCTACTTTTATAGATTGCATAAACACCATGCTCGCAAGTTCAGGAATCAGTGCTTTCGCAGCTTGGCGAGCTTTAGGGCCTTGAAGCGCCAAAAGCGCACGGTCTTCAATTTCTACAACGGAACTGGTTTTAAGCTGCGCTTTTAAATAGGCAATATCTTGCACTTTACAAGCGGCATTAACGACCATGAATACTTGATCGCCCCAATTTGAAAACATCAGGTCATCCGATATTCCACCTTCTGGTGTTGTAAAAAAACTATAACGCTGAGTATTTAGAGATAAGCCTAATACATCGACAGGTAAAATGGATTCTAACTCTTGTTTCGCGTTTTCACCGCTAATAATGACTTGCCCCATGTGAGACACATCAAATAAGCCTGCATTTTCTCGCACCCATAAGTGTTCCTTTTTTACGCCTAATGGGTACTGGACGGGCATTTGATACCCAGCAAATTCAACCATACGGGCTTGAGCGTCAATGTGAGCGTCATATAAGGGAGTGCGTTTCATAAAAACCTCTATGTAGAAAATTTGGATCGTTGTTTCCAATTGGAAACAGCATAAAGGCTAACGACGTAAAGTTTCAAGGTTTTGCCATAAAAATTTGCAATTAACAGGCGCTCATTCGCTAAAAAAGCCTAACCAACTGGTTCAATAACGGAGTTTTTTGGGATGAAATAAAAAAAAACGACACTTTTGTTTCCAATTGGAAACTTTTTAATTATGATGTGCTTCAATTAGCTCGAAAGCACACAAAATAAACTCGTATGAAGTTGACCTTTTTTCATTCATTTGAACGTATGAAGTGTTAATATATACGCGAATTTTTGTGTCATTTGCAAAAATGTTAATTTGAGAGGAAATTCCATCATGGCTAACACTGAAGTATTTTTCAGCCAAGCGCTTTCTGAGCGCGACCCAGAATTGTTTGCAACTCTTACAGAAGAGCAAGAACGCCAAGAGATTGGTATAGAGCTAATCGCTTCCGAAAACATTGTTTCGAAAGCGGTACTAGAAGCACAAGGTTCTGTTCTTACGAATAAATACGCTGAAGGTTACCCTACTCGTCGTTACTACGGTGGTTGTGAGGTCGTTGACGTTACTGAGCAATTGGCTATTGATCGTGCGAAGCAACTATTTGGTTGTGAGTTTGCAAACGTACAGCCTCACTCTGGCGCGCAGGCTAACGGTGCGGTGATGCTTGCACTGCTTCAACCAGGTGACACCATTTTGGGTATGTCTTTATCTTCTGGTGGACACCTAACTCACGGCGCGCCGCCAGCACAATCTGGCAAGTGGTTCAATGCTGTTCAATACGAAGTGAACGCTGAAACACTACTAATGGATTACGATGCAATAGAAGCGCAAGCCGTTGAGTGTCAGCCAAAAATGATCATTGCTGGTGGCTCAGCGATCCCACGTGAAATCGATTTCAAACGTTTCCGTGAGATTGCCGATAAAGTTGGTGCTTACTTAATGGTTGATATGGCACACATTGCTGGCTTGGTAGCAACAGGGGCTCATCCTTCTCCACTTCCGCATGCACATGTTGTTACGACAACAACTCACAAAACGCTTCGTGGTCCTCGTGGCGGCATGATTCTATCGAATAACTTGGATATTGGTAAGAAGATTAACTCTGCTGTATTCCCTGGTTACCAAGGTGGCCCACTAATGCACGTTATTGCTGGTAAAGCAGTGGCATTTGGTGAAGCATTGAAGCCTGAGTTTAAAGACTACATCAATCAAGTCGTTGCAAACGCTAAAACATTGGCAGAAGTTATGGTTGAGCGTGGTTGTGACATCGTAACGGGTGGTACAGATACTCACCTAATGCTGGTTGATCTACGTCCTAAAGGCCTAAAAGGTAACGTTGCAGATCAAGCACTTGAACGTGCTGGTATTACATGTAACAAGAACGGTATCCCATTCGACACAGAGAAACCAATGGTTACTTCTGGCGTTCGTCTTGGTACGCCTGCTATTACTTCTCGTGGTTTCGGCGAAGAAGAAACACGTAAAGTCGGCCACCTTATCAGTGACGTACTAGACGGTTTGGTAGAAAAACCAGAAGGTAACCCTGAAGTTGAAGAGCGTGTTCGCAAAGAAGTTCTAGAACTTTGTAAGCAATTTCCTCTTTATCGTTAATATTAAATGCCCGAGATACGTTATCTCGGGCTATTTTTACTAATGGGACTATTAAAATGAGCAATATTCCAACTAACCTTAAGTATGCGGATTCACATGAGTGGGTGCTTGATAATGGAGACGGTACTGTAACCGTCGGTATTACAGATCACGCACAAGATCTGCTTGGCGATGTTGTTTATGTTGAGCTGCCAGATCTAGATGCAGACGTGACAGCAACAGAGCAATTCTCTCTGGTTGAATCTGTAAAAGCAGCCTCCGATATCTATGCACCAGTAACAGGTATTGTTGTCGAAGTGAACGAAGCGCTAGAAGACTCTCCTGAGTTAATTAATGAGTCTCCATATAATGACGCGTGGATCGCAAAAATTAAATTAGCTGAAGACGCTGATCTTAGCAAACTTCTTGATGCTGAAGGCTACACAGCCTCAATCGAAGAATAAGCTGTCCGCTTAAAAAAGAATTCCAATAGTGCCCTTTACCTTTATAAAAGGTGAAAAACGAGAGCGATTGCATCCTAATGCCAAATCACTTTCATTGGGCACTCTTACCCTCACATACAAAACATCATTTATTGTACAGGTGATATCATCATGACTTCGTGCATCCGCGATTTATTAGGCAAGGATGAGTTTTTAGCTCGTCACATTGGTCCCGACTCGTCAGAAAAACAAAAAATGCTGGACACTATTGGCGCACCCTCTCTAGATGCGCTGATTGAGCAAACCGTTCCAAGCGCTATCCATCAAACAGATATTGATTTGACCGAGCAACCAATCAGTGAAAATGATGCATTAACTGAGCTTAAATCGATCGCCGTTAAAAACACCATTGCACGCAGCTTTATTGGTATGGGGTATCACGATACATTTGTACCTGCACCTATATTACGCAACCTTTTGGAAAATCCTGGCTGGTATACTGCCTACACGCCTTATCAACCAGAAATCTCTCAAGGCCGACTTGAAGCGCTACTTAATTTCCAACAAGTTGTCATTGATTTAACTGGAATGGAAATATCTAACGCCTCTTTGTTGGATGAGGCAACCGCCGCTGCTGAAGCGATGACACTAATGCAGCGCTCCAACCGTAAAAAAAGCAATGTGCTTTTTGTTGCTGATAATTGCCTGCCGCAAACAATTGATGTTGTAAAAACACGTGCCGAGCTATTAGATATTGAAGTAGTCTGCGCTAGCATAGACACATTGGATCAACACGACGTATTTGGTGTTGTGCTTCAGTACCCGGGGCTAGACGGCAATGTTGTAGATCTAACTGACGTTGTCGAAAAAGCGCACGCACAAAAAGCCCTTGTGACTACGTCGGTGGACTTATTATCTCTTGTACTTCTTAAGTCGCCTGGCGATTTTGGCGTTGATATTGTTGTTGGTAGTGCACAACGATTTGGCGTGCCAATGGGCTTCGGTGGTCCGCATGCAGCCTTCCTTGCAACCAAAGATAAATATAAGCGATCAATGCCTGGACGTGTCATCGGTGTGTCCAAAGACAGTCATGGCAAGCCTGCACTGCGCATGGCAATGCAAACTCGAGAGCAACATATTCGTCGCGAAAAAGCGACTTCTAATATTTGTACTGCTCAGGCTCTTTTAGCAATGATGGCAGGGTTCTACGCCGTATATCATGGGCCGGATGGCTTAAAGAAAATTGCTTCTCGCGTTGCTGGATTCACAGATATTCTTGCTAAAGCTCTTAAAGCAAAATACACGCTGAATGACACCTACTTCGATACATTGGTTATCGAAACAGGGTCAAATACCGACGCCATTTTGTCTGCGGCTGAAGCCAAAAACATCAACCTGTTTAAAGCAAGTGATGAAACAGTTTCTCTTTCTATGAGCGAAACAACCGCTTTCCAAGACTTGATTGATCTTGCTGGCGTATTTGGCGTGACACTTGACGAGTCTGCGCTAGATAATGGTGTAGAGTTTGGTTTCAATGCTGAGCTTGCGAGAACGGATGCAATACTAACGCACCCTGTTTTCAATACTCACCACAGTGAGACTGAACTAATGCGTTATATGCGTCATCTTGAGGTGAAGGACATTGCCCTAAACCAAAGCATGATCCCTCTTGGTTCTTGTACAATGAAGCTGAACGCAGCATCTGAAATGATTCCTGTAACTTGGGCTGAATTTGGTCGAATCCATCCATTCGCACCAAAAGCACAAGTAGAAGGCTATCATCAGCTTCTAGATGAACTGATTCAAATGCTTTCTAAGGCAACAGGGTACGATACGATCTCACTTCAGCCAAACTCGGGTGCACAAGGTGAGTACGCTGGTCTTGTAGCAATTGACAAGTATCATAAGTCACGCGGCGATGCTCATCGCAATATTTGCCTTATCCCAAGTTCTGCTCATGGAACGAATCCAGCGTCTGCCGCACTCGCCGGCATGAAAGTGGTTATCGTAAAATGTGACGACAATGGCAATATTGATCTAGACGACCTCACAGCGAAAGCAGAACAGCATGCTGATAACTTAAGCTGCATTATGGCGACCTACCCTTCTACACACGGTGTATTTGAAGAGCATATTCGTGAGGTATGTGAGGTTGTTCATAAGTTTGGTGGTCAAGTATACATCGATGGCGCCAACCTTAATGCCTTATTGGGTGTTGCACCTCCAGGCTCATTTGGTGGAGATGTATCTCACCTTAACCTGCATAAAACATTCTGTATTCCTCACGGCGGCGGCGGTCCAGGTATGGGGCCAATCGGTGTTAAATCGCATTTAGCACCCTTCCTCCCAGGTCATGCGGTGAGTCCTGTTACGCAACAAAGTGAGCAGCATGGTGCGATCTCGGCTGCTCCGTACGGCAGTGCAAGTATTTTGGTCATCACTTGGATGTACATCAAAATGATGGGAGACAGAGGTCTTCGAAGTGCGACACATCACGCTATTCTAAATGCAAACTACATTGCTAAGCGTCTAGGCGATCATTACCCTGTTCTCTATACTGGCGCAAATGGCACTGTGGCTCACGAATGTATTATTGATATTCGCCCGATAAAAGCAGAGTCAGGAATCAGCGAAGAAGACATTGCTAAACGCTTAATGGATTTTGGCTTTCATGCTCCAACAATGTCTTTCCCTGTTGCTGGAACACTCATGATCGAGCCAACTGAATCAGAAAGCAAAGAAGAGCTGGATCGCTTTAGTGACGCCATGATTCAAATTCGAAACGAGATTCGCAAAGTTCAGGATGGCGAATGGTCAATCGATGACAACCCACTTGTTAATGCACCTCATACTGCCGCAAGCCTTCTTGAGTCAGATTGGGCGCACGCCTACTCAAGAGAAGAAGCTGCGTATCCGTTAACATGGATTAAATCTCGAAAATATTGGCCGCCAGTGGGCCGTATAGACAACGTTTATGGCGATAGAAACTTATACTGTGAGTGCCCTCCTATCGAAAGCTACGAGAACTAGTCAATAGACTCTTATTTGAGCGAAAAAAAACTGATAAAAAACCACCCATGAGGTGGTTTTTTTTGTTCTTGTGCGTACTTAGGCTCTGGCTGGTGGACTTTCGAAAAACAAGCATCAATAAATCACGTGAGTTAAAACTTCGGACAATTTTAGGGTCAATATCTAAGACGAAAAATACCACTCGTTCAACGAGTGAGCAAATTACCAGCATGCTCTCTGAAATAGAGTCTTATAAATTGACATCTTAACCTTTTATGAACAATGCTCTAAAAAAGTGTAATAAATTGGATTTATTGGTATTGGTTAACAATAACTAATTGCTAATCCGAAATAGATAGCGCTAGACTAAAAGCATTCAGAATCATTAAGGCGTGTCTCAATGAATCGTGTCATCGCAATCTATTTGTTGCTTATACCACTACTGCTAACACTGTGCAGTAGTGTGCAAGCACTTGAGCGTGACTTTGACTCAGGCATCGCTAGTGCTTCCGTCTCAATTCTTGTTGTCGATCTAAACAAAGATATTCCGCAGCCAGACATCGACTTACTTGGTTTGCTTGTTAGCGTCAACCCAAAGGATGCGCTTTTACCAAGTCACCCTGTTCCGGTCGACGTTAATGTTACTCCTACGGACTACTATTCCTTTGTTGGTAGAGCTCCCCCTCTCACTTTCTTAATCACCAGTTGAACTGCTTTTTTTATTTAATCGATTAAGGAATACAAAATGAAAACTCTTACTTATGTTTCTGCGAAAGAAATTACTGATTTAGTGTGGCCTGAAGTTTCTGAAGCGACAGGCTTATATTCTCCTGCAACGAAAGTGTTTACTGATTTTAATACGAGAATTCCTCGTATTATTGAGCCAACGCTGCGCGCTGACATTCTTGTTAATGTCATGAAAAAAGAGCACGTTAGGATGAAGCTGGTAGTCGATGCGGATAATAAATTCATAGGAGTAGTCAGTCTGGAAGATCTAAGTGATGAAACATTCATCAAGCAGGCTGCACAAGGCTATAGCCGAGAAGAACTTCTTGCTATCGATGTAATGAGAGCGAAAGAAAACCTGCTTGCGCTTTCTTACACTTCATTGAAAGGAGTGGATGTAGAGTCTTTGCTGTTTAGCCAGAGAGAAAATAAGTATCAACACCTTTTGGTTGTGGATGAAGAGTCTCAGGCTATTCGAGGCTTGGTTTCAGCGCATGATATTATTAGGCAATTGAAAATCAATGTAGACCTATCTCGCCCTACTAGCTTCGCAAGGCTTTATGAAGTAATTACAAAAGACTACGCCAACAGCCGTAGACTAAGAGTCGCGTAAATCATTTCTTATTGAGTGGCTCATATATTGAACCACTCGACTGCTGAGATAGTAAAGCGTCATTGTCTTAATTCAGGTGATGGCGCTTTGTGCTTTTATGGTCTTGTGAGTTTTAAAGGCGCCATTTTTTTAAAAGCCGCTACTTTTTCTCAAGCCAATAGAGGAACACCTCTCCTTCTTGAGTTTGTTTTCGCAATGGGTGCCCTAAGAAATTACAAAACTTTGGAATATCCCTTTGTGTCGATGGGTCCGTTGCCAATACTTTAAGTATTTGTCCAGACGCCAATTTTCTCATTTCTGCATGCAGCATCATGACTGGCTCAGGACAGTAAAGGCCCTGTGCATCTAATGTGGCGTGTTCCGCAAAATCCGAATCTACCATTGATTACTTCCCCTTATTAAAGGCAATTCTTTGTTATCCATGTTTGTGTCAATTGGCTTAATTGATGTAAGAGCTGACTTAAGGTTGTATTGTATTTTTTAGCTCTTTTGAAGTCATGATCCGCGCCTTCTACCCAGCGAACATCAACCGTTTCAGGAAGTACTTGCTGCTCAACCCACTCCTGATTGCCCAACGTATCACGATCCCCTTGAAATATGAGGCAAGGCTTAGTGACGGCTGCTAAGTAGCTGAGCCGATGCTTCTCTGTCTTTCGGGCGGGGTAAAATGGAAAGCCAAAACAGACGACGCCTTTTACATTGTGGCTAACGGTTAACTGGGTTGCGATTCTCGCTCCCATCGACTTTCCTATGATGATGCAAGGTTCGTCGGATGGGATCAAACCTTTAACCTCATCGACGAGTTTTTCAAATTTTGGAGGCGGTCGTCTAGAGAGAGTCTCTTCCATCGTTTTCATATAAGAAAGCGTTATCGCTTTTACTTCAAGGCCTGTAGCAGAGCTTAGTTGCTCATTAAGTTCTGTCAGAAACTCACTAGTGTGCCCTGCACCGGCTCCATGCAATAGATAAATTGTGATGTTGTTCATGGTACTCAAAAGAGATTAATAAGAGCGATAAGGTTAAATGTAAATTGTCTCGAATTCCAGAAAAATAGAGTGGGTCTCGCGGAGATACTTTTCCTTAGATTACTATTAATAATTATTGTAAAAATTATACGTATAATTCTTTTAATCTTATTTCACAGCTCTTCACACCAACACCCAAACACCTGCCACAAGAAGCCAAGCTCACTGACGACTAGAACATTCCTTCACCCCTCTCAAATCTGACCACCTTCCAAAATCCGAATAACCAAACTGCAGTTTCCAATACGGAAATCAGTTTATTGACTCAGATCAGAAAACCACTTTTAGGAAAGAGTAAACTAAGTATTAGAAAATTTAATAGGACATACAAATGCTTTGGGATTCTAATCTAATCCAAAAATATAATATTTCCGGTCCGAGATACACATCCTATCCGACCGCACCTCAATTTACGGGTGATGTAAGCAAGATGGAATTGATTGGCAGAATGATGGAAGGATCAAACTTACCTATTAGTTTGTACTTTCATATTCCGTTCTGCGCTCATCTTTGTTACTACTGCGCTTGCAATAAAGTAGTGACTAAAAAATACGACAAAGGTGCAGAATATGTTGAGTTGCTTGCAGAAGAAATGCGTTTGCGCGCACTCATGCTAGATCGAGACAGAAAAGTAACTCAGCTGCATTTGGGAGGTGGAACCCCTACTTTTCTATCTGTCGATAATATGCGCACTCTTTTTAAGCATGTTGAAGAAAATTTCAACTTGGTAAAAGATGATAGCCAGGACTTTAGTATTGAAATTGATCCTAGAGAAGTCGATAACGCTCAACTTGTGCTTCTAAAAGAGTTCGGGTTTAACCGAGTTAGTCTTGGCATACAGGATTTCGATCCTGTCGTGCAAAAAGCAATCCATAGAGAACAAAGTCGAGAGCTTGTCGCAAAAGTGCTCGATGACGTGAGAACAGCGGGATTTAAGTCCGTTAACTTCGATTTAATCTATGGGCTTCCTCATCAGACGACCACCTCATTTATGCAGACTATTGACAGCGTCATTGAATTAAATCCTGAAAGGATTTCCGTATTTAATTATGCTCATCTCCCAAGTCGCTTTGCTGCCCAACGTCGTATAAACGATGAAGACTTACCTTCAGCTGACGAAAAAATGTCTATACTAAAAGAGTCGATCAATGCGCTAATGAGAGCGGGATATCGCTATATAGGCATGGATCACTTCGCAAAGCCAGACGATCCATTAGCCGTTGCCCAAGACAATCACGAATTACAAAGAAATTTTCAAGGATATACGACCAATGCAAATACTGATCTAATTGCCTTCGGCGTGTCAGCAATTAGCAAAATAGATGGAACTTACGTACAAAATCACTCTGATCTTGCACTGTATCAAAATAGCGTTGAGAATGGTCAACTTGCTATAATGAAGGGTTACATCAGCACGCGTGATGATATGATTCGTCATGATGTTATTATGAAGTTAATGTGTGACTTTTGTTTAGATTCGAGAGAAATAAGCACAAAATACCGCCTTAATTTTATGCACTACTTTACCAAAGAAATTGAGGGCCTTGAACAGCTTAAGAAAGACGGCATTGTAAGAATTGATCGAGAGACCGACCATATAATAATAACGGTAACCGCTGTTGGTCGATTACTGGTACGACGAGTATGCATGCTTTTTGACCAGTACCTAAACAAACAAACTACATTTTCAAAAATCATTTGAGATCAGGGAGCGTTCCATGGCGTACACACACACTCAGCAAAACAGATTTAACAGCAAGCTTACTTCTCAATGTCAGAATTGCAGTCTTGCTGCGCTATGCTTGCCCATTGCGTTGGTCGATGAAGACGTTAACCGACTTGATCAAATTATTGAGCGCAAGCGCCCCTTGAAGAAAGGTGAACTACTATTTCGCCAAGGGGAAAAGTTTGACTCAGTATTTGCTGTCAGAACCGGGACCTTAAAAACCTTTAATCTAACAGGAAATGGCGAAGAGCAAATCACAGGCTTTTATTGCCCGAGTGAGCTTTTGGGACTTAGTGGTATTAATAATGACATCTACCCTGTGTCAGCGAAAGCGCTTGAAACGACAACTGTGTGTGAGATCCCCTTTTCTCATCTAGAAGCACTCTCAGAGCAAATCCCATCACTAAAGCGACAGCTATTCAAGATTATGAGCCGCAAAATCTGTAACGATCAAGATATGATGGTATTGCTAGGTAAAAAAAGTGCAGATGAAAAAGTCGCTTCTTTTTTAATTAATTTATCCGATCGCTTTAAGCGCCGAGGCTATTCTGCAACTGCATTTAGACTTTCGATGTCACGCGGAGAAATTGGTAATTATCTCGGCCTAGCTGTCGAAACGGTAAGTCGTGTTATGACCCGCTTTCAGAAAAATGAGCTAATCCAAGTAGAGGGAAAAGAAATTACCTTAATCGATATCGATGAGATGCAAAAACTTGTTGGTAAGAACGAAGATTGTGATAGTATTTTAAAGTTTGAATAAAAGTAAAATGCTAAGGCACCTCTATTTATGCTTTACGATGATTTCTATGTAAAATCTCTAATTCGCACGGTTGAAGACTGGCCAAAACCAGGTATCAGCTTCCGAGACATTACCCCTATTTTTAGCGACCCTAAAGGGATGCGCATGGTGGTAGACGCATACGTACACCGATATATCGATAGTGATATTAGCCATATTGCTTGTATCGATGCTCGTGGTTTTTTGATTGCCTCAGTGTTGGCGTATGAACTTCGCAAGCCGCTTATACTAGTGCGAAAAAAAGGTAAGCTACCAGGCAAGACTATCTCACAATCGTATGCTTTAGAGTACGGTGAAGCCGAGCTTGAGATACAAGAAGGCAGTGTTCACGAAGGTGCACAAGTTTTGTTGTTTGATGACCTAATCGCAACGGGTGGAACGCTTTTCGCTGCTATGTCTTTGCTTAAACAGCAAGGCGCAAATATAAAGGAAGTCGCAGCAATCATCGATTTGCCTGATTTGGGTGGTAGTCAAAAAATACAAGCGTCAGAAACACCTGTATTTGCGTTATGCGCTTACGAAGGTGATTAAAAACACCTCGTAAAATACAGTACAAATAAAAAAGGTGGTCTTTTTAGACCACCTTTTTTATTTCTTTAGCCAAACAGCGCACTTACATTACAGCGACCTTTAAACTGACGCCACGTTAAGCTGCAAGCCTATTGAGCTTCCGCTGAATTAAAAGTCTGCCACAACACCTAGACCAATACCTTGGTTCATATCAACGGCATCATTTCGATTATCAAATTCGACACTGGTTTGTCCGTAACGAAGGAAAACACGAGCATTTTTCAATGTTTTGTATTCACCACGCACTTCGCCTTGCCATAGGTTTTCAACATTCTCAAAAGAAAGTACTTCTGGTGAGTAATACAATGAGCCGTATAGGCTAAAACGGTTTGCCTTTGGAAAAGTGTAGCGATAAAAGCCACCTAGACCGACTGCAACACCCGTATCATCTCCACCTGCATCGGCATCAACGGCAATAAAACGTACACCTAAACCAATTTGAAGCGGATAATCTTTACTTGTCTCAATGTCTTCAATATGAGCACCAACGTAACCGTATGATCCATCGTCAGTATGGTACATACCGCCAACATCCAAAAAGTAAGTCTGCTGACTAAGACTTACGTCTACTTTAACTGATTCATTTGATAAGCTGCCTTCGAATGTGTTTGCATTCGCTGCGGTTGCAAAAAGACTTGCTGCAATAATGGCGGCAAATTTTGTACGCATAATCTCAATCCTATAACGACACAATATTCAGTTTTTTTAACGCGTCTTCAGACTGCGTTAATCCTTTAAAATCAAACAACTCTGTATCTGCAAGATGTGATGGAACAACATTCTTGATGGCAGTAAACATAGTGTCTGTACGACCGGGATATTGTTTTTCCCAGTTCTGGAGCATTTCTTTGACAACTTGTCTTTGCAAATTCTCCTGAGAACCACAAAGATTACAAGGAATAATCGGAAAAGACTTATAATCGGCGAATTTCTCGATGTCTTCTTCCTTGCAATAAGCAAGCGGTCTGATAACAACATGCTTACCATCGTCGCTTAATAGCTTCGGAGGCATGCTTTTTAATTTACCACCAAAAAACATATTTAAGAACAATGTCTCTAGAATATCATCCCTATGATGGCCAAGCGCTATCTTAGTCGCGCCAATTTCTTCGGCAAATCCATAAAGTGAACCACGACGAAGTCTTGAGCAAAGACCACACGTCGTCTTACCCTCGGGAACCACTTCTTTAACAATGCTATACGTATCGCGCTCTAAGATATGGAAGTTCACTCCAATATCTTCAAGGTATTTCGGTAAAATATGCTCAGGAAAACCAGGCTGCTTTTGATCTAGGTTAACAGCAACAATCTCAAACTCAATTGGCGCGCTCGCCTGAAGGTTCAAGAGAATCTCAAGCATAGTGTACGAGTCTTTACCACCAGATAGGCAGACCATGACTTTGTCGCCGTCTTCAATCATATTGAAGTCAGAAATTGCTTGCCCCGTGAGTCTTCGGAGGCGTTTTTGGAGCTTATTCAACTCAACTTTATTTTTCGGGTCTTGAGACAAATCCATCACTAATAATCGCTATAAAATTAACGCCGCTATATTACTACATTCACTTCTTGGGTGCTATTTATCAAAAGCAAATTCTAAGTCATTGCCTGCTAGCGAAACCTACTTTTTACACCTCTTCCGCCTGACGTTTTTTGATTGTCCCCGTATATTTTAAGGTCGTTCGACATTTTCTACACATGTACTCCGTACCTTTACGCGCCCTACTATGTCGGTGCGCTGTAAATTCGTGTACTGAACAAGCGCAACGGTATTCATAGCCCTCTTTTCGGGGAGGTAATTTAAAGTTATGAGTTCGTGCTGCCGGAACGCCAAACAGACGTTCCATTATAGCCTTCCATTCTCTGCCATGAGGAGAAACCTCAGAGCCGTATATTTGATAGACAACAATGTGTGCGACTTCGTGCGGAATAACACTCTCAATAAACTCATCCGGGGATTGGGCGTACATATATGAGTTAAGGCGAATCTCATTTTTCTGTAGATAAGCCGTACCAGCCGCTCTCCCTTTTTGTTTAAAGTTAAAGCTAGGGGTCCTGAGTGTCGTACTAAAATATTGTGACGCAATATTCATACACTCACGCACTTTTAGCTCAACGCGCTCATAATCGATTATGATATCCATATTTGAAACAGACACGGGCCTAATTCATCTCCTCACGCAGGTTACACAAGGCATCGGCATTTATAGCCTTTAGTTCTGACATCGATAGTCCAGTCAATCGACTTAGTGCAGCCGGTGTCTGTGGTTTCAACTCAGCAATCCTTAACAGTAAATTTTGACTAATTGCACCCGCTTGATTAAATTGATGCGACCATCGCAAGGTATTTTTGACAGCTTCATTGTCCATGTTTACATCATAATCCGCTGAATAGTAATAATCGTCTGACATAATCAGTTGTATTTCACTGCGCAAAATTTGTCGCGCTTTTTCAGTTAGACTGAATAACATCGGCCCAGAATCATAGGTCTCTACAAATCTCATCGCGATCAACTTTCTGGCCAATGTCTTCCATTGAACTTCCGACAGTTCTTTTCCTTCACCAAATACGTTGTAATTCTGCAACCTATTATTTTGTACTGCTTTCGTTCTTTTTCCAATGAGCGCTTGTATCACCGCAGTGATCGGTGCCGTTCCCTTAGAATAATATATATAGGAAAGCAATTTCTGCGCCGCAATAGTGACATTATGCTCTGAAGACTTACGCAGACAGCGATCACAGTTGCCACAGTCGTCATGCATTTCGCCGTAATGTGCCAGCATTGACTTTCTTCTGCACCCTCTTTGCTCTAGAAGTGCCACAAAAGTCAGAAACGGTGTTTTGTCTTCATTTTGATGATCTAGTTGCTGAATCCCTCGCATAACATCTTGCAGCCCATATAGTAATAGCGCCTTAGCGGTTTTTCCTGAGCGCCCTGCTCGCCCAATTTCCTGAAAGTACGCATCAATACTAGGCGGTAAATCGGCGTGGGCCACAAAGTAAACATCGGCTATGTCAATTCCCATGCCGTAGGCAGTCGTGGCAACAAGGACATTTATTTTCCCTGCTGCAAACGCTTCATGTCTTTGTGTTTTTTCTTGCTCTGAAAGCGCTGCGTGAAAAAAGGTCGATTCTATGTGATTAGTGTTAAGCCAATGAGAGATTTCTTCCGTTCTTTTACGAGATCGACAGTAGATAATGCCTTTTTGACCAAAGGCTTCTTTTAAGATGAAGGAAAGAAGTTGCTCTTTTGCCTTTCTTTTTTGAGATATCTGCAGCGTTATATTGGGACGATCAACAGACTCCCCGTAATGTTTAGGGGAGACTAAATTTAGCCCAGATACAATTTTTTCGAGACCTGCTTTATCTGACGTCGCCGTTAATGCCGCGATAGGGGTGGTAGGGAAATGTTGTTTAAGTTCTCCGAGTTGCCCGTACTCAGGTCGAAACGCTCTCCCCCATTGAAATATGCAATGCGCTTCGTCGACGGCAATGCATGAAACCTTAACGGAGTCGAGAAGCGCTAACACACTTGGCTGAAGAATTTTTTCTGGGGATAAATAAATGATATCAAGGTGCCCGGATCGGATTTCCATCTCTAAATCGTAGCGTTCGCCTTTATTTAGACTCGAATTTAAAAAACGCGCATTAATTCCATTTGCTTTTAAGTCAGTTACTTGTTGCTGCATCAATGCAATAAGTGGAGAGATAACAACCCCAACCCCGTCTCCCAATAAACTGGCGACCTGATAAATGAGGGACTTACCCGAACCAGTCGGAAGATTTAGGACGCAATCTTTACCAGAGTCCAAGCATTCGATCGCGGATCTCTGAACAGAGCGTAGTTCAGAAATGTTAAGTTTGGCTAGAATTGTCGACAGTGTATCCATATGAGGGATTATCTAACAAACGCTTAAGGACTTCATCGATTTTTTGCTGTAGATTCGCTATGATCCATTGGTAATTACACTCTAGATTAATTAGGAAAACACTGTTTTATGGCACATCAACCTCTTGACGATCTTGAACTGGATGAATTAGAAACGTTTTTAGAATCCCCCTCCGTTCATGAGGAATGTCAGACATTTGTAATGGCCCACGGATTTCTTACCGCTTTGGCTATATGCCCTTTTTCTTTGCCAACAGAAAAGTGGCTACCAATCGTTTTTGAAGAAGAGCCTAATTTTAAAGGCGCTAAAGAAAAAGAGCGTATTGAAAAGTTAGTCATTAGGCTTTTTGGCGACATACAAAAAGAACTCGAATCAGAAGAAGATTTCCTTGTCCCTTGTGAACTTGAAGTAAGTCAAGATGAAGAAGAGTTTAGCGAGCTTCAAGATTGGGCTTGCGGTTTTATGGAAGGCGTTTTTCTAACAGAGAGACACTGGTTTGAGTCGGAAAAAGAGGAAGATGTTGCAGAGTTGCTTATTCCTTTCATGGTTGCTTCCGGGTTATTCGATGACGAAGAAGTTACAAAAATTCGCAGTAACCCTCAGCTAACTCAGTCATGTATTGATAAGATTCCAGATGTCGTAACAGATCTATTTCTAGCACTTAGAACGGAAGTAGAAAAAAAACGCACTCCTTTTCCTGCGAACAAAAAAGGAAATAAAAAATCGGGGCCAGGTAAGCATGGCGGGAAACACAATCAAGGGAACAAAAACACACGCTCTTAAATAAAGCAGATTTAAACGTGTGTTTAGGCAGAGAATACAGAGAATACAGAGAATACCAGTAAAAGTAATTGCGCCAAAGAGAACCCTTTCGGCGCAATTACTTTTAGCGACGCACCATAACAAAGGTCATGTCGTCCTCTTGAGGTTGTTCACCTCGAAATGCTTCAATGCTTGCGGTTAATTTTCTATCAAGTTCCGACAACTTCTCTAGATCTGATTGATTCGACTCAGTCAGCAAGGCACTGGTTAACGATTGCATTCCTTCGGTTCCGAGCCGACTCCCAGACTCTCCAAGCTGCTCACTTGCTCCATCCGTCGCCATCAATATTAACTGCCCTTGTTCGAGATGAAAATCTTGAGGCTCAGCATCAAATTCATTGTCAGGCAGTACACCTAAAGGCATATGAGAAGAATGCAATTCCGTCACATAGTCTTCATCGGCAAATATTGATAATGGAGGCATGCCACCACTCCAAAGTTGCGCGCTTCCATCGGACTCTAATGATAAAATTTGCGCCGCACAGAACATATAGTCCGGCGTAACATCGTATAACACACGATTCAGCCGACGAGCCAAATCAGGAAGAGAGGCATCCAGCTTGGCTGAATCCAAAAAGGACTGCGCAACGGGCAGAGCACCGACTGACGCTTGTAAACCATGCCCAGTGAAGTCTCCTAAGAATATAAGCAGCCTACCCGCCTTACACTCTTTGACCATGACTAAATCACCATTAAAACTGTCTACAGCGCGTCGATTAACGCGAACATTGTCAGTGTTTTCATCACTGTGCACTTGAATATGGTTCAACACTTGGCGAGCCATATCGTGTTCACGTTCTGTGATCCGATGATAATAGGTTAACTGGGCATTTTTTTCGGTTAACTCATTAATCAACGTAACTTGTTGAATGTGATGACGGAGGCGAGTTCGAAATAAAATCTCATGAAATGGCTTGGGTATGAAGTCGTCGCCACCACAATGAAAGCACTGGTTCATCACGGCATCGCTGCTTTGCGATGTGAGGAAAACGCATGGCACAAAGCGTTCGCCCGCCATTTTCTTTAAACGTTTCACAAGCTCTAGTCCGCTGCCGCCTTTGACCACCACCTCTAATGTGACAATATCAGGCTGCCAGCTCTCAAATAGCTCCAGCGCTTCGCTGTAACTAAATGCCGCTTTTATCTCAATTTCTTTGCGACTTAAACTTAATTCGATAATTTCGTGATATATCTCTTCACTGTCTATCGCTAATAATTTCATTTAGCGCATTACCTAATATTAAATCGTTTATCGAATCGGGATATCATCAAGATGTTTCTAATAAAGTCATTGGGGTTAGCGATGTCAATATTGACCTCACTTCCCAAGGCATTTCTCATACTCAATAGCATGCCGAGCGCAGCACTATCGAGATATTCAACCATTTGCATATCAATGACGAAATTCTCGTATTGGCCGACATAGTCTGCATAGGTTGTACGAAACTCATTGAACAAAGAAAAGTCAAAGCTTCCTACAACCGTAATCTCTACGGTGTTGTTATCATTATCAACATTTACGGTAATGCTCATATATTTGTTAAGCCGATATTCTATCGGCCACCTCCATGACAATTAGGTGATAACGGGGCTGAGTTACTTCTCTTGGCCCACTCATCAGTGGTGTAAAGGTGAAGAGCAAGGGCATGAATTTTCTGCATTTGTTCAGTTAAAGCACCATATATCATTTGATGTCTTTGAACCAAACGCTTTCCAGAAAACTCATTACTCACTAATGTTAACTTGAAGTGCGATTCACTGCCTTCCGGTACATTATGCATATAACTTTCGTTAGTAAGATCAAGCACCTCTGAATCGAAAGTGCGCTCTATTAGCTGACGAATCTCCTGCTCAACGATCATAGTGAGTCTGTAACCTCTTCCTGCTCTTTAACCTGTTGTAGGTCTTCTGTGCTATTTAGCAATGCCTGACCTTTCATTTTAGGATACGCGACATCTAAGGATACCGCACCTCCTTCACGCCAAACACTGATAATCGTGTCCATGTTTGCAGCCATGACCGCTCGCTTATCGTCGGGTGCGGCGGCAATAACTTGTAGGCCGATGTCTCGCATAAAGCCCATACAGGTAGCTGTCTTAGCCATGTCAATTTTGTTAAATGCTTCATCGAACATAGCGAGAGAGAAGCCACCCACAATATCGCCTTCCATTGTTTCATGTAGGCGATACGTTGTAGAAAGCGCCGCCGCAATCGCCAAGTAGAATGGAATTTGGTGCTCACCACCAGACCCTGTTTGAATACGTTGACTCAAGGTCGTCTTCATATTGCCATTCATATCAAGAATGTCGACTTCGAAGTTATAAAACTTCCGATAGTCCGCCAAATCTTTTTGCTTCTCTTCATCAGAGATAAGTTCCTGAATGGCATTCAATGCTCTTGCATGATCTGGATCGCCAGTGAACTCTGGGTCAAAAAGCCCGCCTACATTGGCTTGATCTTGCGCACTAAATCGTTCCACTAAATCAAGAATGTCCTTCATATCGCCGTTAGGGTAATACTTAAACTGGTAAACTTCTTGGTTAAATGGACGTCGCTTAAGACTATGGTTAAGCTCACGAATGATTTGAGCAACTTGATCCAGCGAATCCTTAAGCTTAGAAACGTAATCACTTCGGAAGGTTTCTTCAGCCTCACGTCGAGCTAACTCTGCACGCTTAGCGTATTTAGCAAGCTCAGTTTCACTTAGAACGTCGATTTGATAGTTGACGTAATGCTCAAACTCTTCAAATTTGGACTCAAGATAATCCAATTGAACATCATCATCGAGGTTTGCTTGATGATAACGTGCATAATGGTCAGCCACCTCTTTACGCACTTTCTGATCAAAACTTCGGGCTTTTTCGGATGCCTTGTCAGCGCGAGAAATGGCTTCTTTATAGATCGCAGCACCGTTTACCATACTCGATTCAAGTAGCTCGTAGCGTTCGCTAGCATACTCAGCATTAAACATAGAATTAGCCGTTAACTTCGTTCTGTCTTCATCCAATGAACTTAATGCGGCGCTCAACTGATTCTTCTGAGTGGTTAATGCGCCATACTGCTCCGAAATTTGTTGGCGTTCACGATCGAGCTTTTTCTGTTCGAGTTCGGTGGCTGCAATACGTTCTTTGAGTGACTCAATTTTTTCCTGCAATTCAGTATCATCATGCGCCTGCAACGATTCGATCTGCTCGTTAATATCGTTTAGCTCATGCTGAGAATGCGTATTGGCTTTATTCGCTTCAGATAAGCCTTCAACATCAAATTGTGATGAGGCCATAACGCGACCTAGAATTGAATCAGCTTGTTCAAGCCTTTGATCGGATTTCAGATAATCCATCAACTCTTGAGTCAATTCACCAAGCTGTTTCTCTCTTGACTGTCGCATTCCATCAGTATTAATACCCACCATCATGTGAGGTACAAACCGAATGGTTGAAATGGTGCCGGACAGTTTCAACATGCCGTCGTAGGTCATGGCGCTGTCTTCTCGGAGCAGTTGTCGCTCTGTTTCAACTGGCTTAATGCCACCTAAGCGTCGATTCAAATACGCCTGCGCATGATCATTATTACAACGAATAAACTGGAGAACCGACCCTCTGTCGCCACGATTCAACCATAATCGTGTTTGCGTCGTATCAATTACTCGACAGCCCATCAACTGACGTCGATGAGCTCGGAAAATACGAATCGCTTCTTCCGCGTCGTCAGGATCCACAATCAAAGCTTCGCGTTGACTGCCTAAGTAACCTTCAATCGCATCTTGCCATTTGTGGTCAGTAACTTCTGCAAGATGGCTTAATGGTGTGGCATCGATATGAGCCTGTTTTAGTAAGCCGATCAAGCGTTTCGTGTTTTGTGACAGCGGACTCGAACCGCCCTTAAGCGACGACACATCAGCTTCTAATTGCTTGCAATCATCTTTCAGGTTTAGGATGGTTCGGTTTAACTGAGAGCGTTGCTGAAACACATGACTTTTTTCATCGTCAAGCGTTTGGTTTAGCCCTTCAAAAAATTTGACCAGCCCTTTTAAATCACCTTGAACTTTTCCTTGATCGTCAATGACATCTAACTGGTTGCCAGCTTGTTCCAGAATGGCTTTCATTGTGTCGCTTAAGACATCGTTAAAAGGAGCCATACCACCGAGCAGCATAATAGCTTGTCGAGCTTGTAACAGCACTTTGATGTCTTGTTGCCCTTGCAACTCGATCAGCTTTTTACTCTGTTCTAGCTGTTGTAACTTAAGTCCGACATCAGAATGCTCGTACTGCTGTTCTAGGCGAACTAGTTGGCCTTGTAGCTGCTTTAACAACGTTGAACGTGTTCCAAGCTCGTCCTGAATTTCCTCTTCACGATCACGATGAATTTCATACTGATCTTGAATATCATCCTGCTTAGAACCTAATTCATCGAATCGAGCTTCTGTGGCAACCCATTGATAGTTTACGGCTGTTTGTTCTTGTTGGTGCTTTTTATCACACTCAACTTGAATAGCCTTTAAGTCATCAATGCGTTTCGCTACTTCCTGAGTTTTTGACTCTAGCTGTTTATATTCCGCAAGCGACTTTTGATAAGCCCCAACTTGCAATGGTGCTTCGGTTAATACGAAGTCTTGAACAAACCGAGTAGGTGATGCAATAGGGACAAATTTTAATGCATTCTTAAAGTTCTTAAGAAAGCTGTCCAGGGTAATAATGTGATCTGGACTTGGGCTCAGCTCTTCTAGGTAACGGTTAATATATTGAGTAGCGGAAGCGCTTCCTGACTTAATGTAAGGATCGAGACAGGCCTTTTTCATGGCTTCACGGACTTCTAGCCAAGGCTTCGCTTTGTAGCTTTTCGCCCCTAGCATTTCCACGAAGTCGTCACGACGTATCCCATAGTTTGGGAGGATGAAACGTCCGAGTATGTCTTCTTCTGGTGAGGCAAGCGAGGCGCTCAAACACAAGCCAATCGTGCTTTCTTTACCTGTGTTCGAATCTTCAAAAACAAGACCAAGGTAACATATGGCATCCTGTCGTGGTTCCGTACCGACAACTTTTGGATTGCCCTGACCTGAGTCGATCATCCCCAGAATATAGGAGCGTATGCTACGACCGGATGCTTTACCATCGTTAGCACTGGCGTTGTAATTTAGATGTCGCTTGCTTGCTCCAGTAAGCACCGTCTGGATCGCATCAAGTAACGACGATTTCCCCGAGCCAGTTGGTCCGATAATCGCAGTATTTCCGCGAATATCGATCTCTTCTGCTCCGAGCAAATACCAATTGACTAAAACAATTCGATTTAACTTTTTCATAATAGACCTATTGGTTCTCGTCTTCTTCTATTACTTGATGTTCCACGTTGTTCTCTGTGGCGTCTTGCTCGGATATCACGCCGCTATCCGGTGTTGTGTTTTGCTCAGTCGATGTCGCGTCATCTGACACGTTAACTTCACTGGACGAACCTGCGTCAAGGTCATCATCGTCAGGATCGCTACCATTAAAGGATTCAAGCTGACGCAAATACGCTTCGGTGACAATAAGTCGGACAACCGGCGTGATGTTTATCATCATATTTTTGCTGTCTTCATCGTAGGTTTTGCCACGAATAATGACGCCATGACGACTAAAGAGCGTCAAAATCTCTTTAAAACGCGTTTCTGTTGGGATTTCACGTTTTACAAGTTGAACAAAACGCTCAAGAATAGTGTGAGTGTTTGTTGTAACAAAGCCGTTATCTACCTCGAAATTCTCGATTTTCTCTTCGTAAATCTGTCGCAACACGAGCAACAACAATGTCTCGTCTGTTTTTAAACGAACAAAGGCTTCCCGTTGAACTGGTAAGATGCCGGCTAGTCGCTCATTTTCGTTGATGTAGAGCTTCATCCCAAGCGCGTCGAATAACTTTGAAAAGTAGTCTTGGTACATTTCGACTAACAAGAAGTGCTTGCGCTGTCCGTGCTTGTACGCACTGACAAATTGATTAGCGACTAAATAGTTTGCGGTTTGCTGAAATTCTTGTGGGTCTTTGGCAGACTCTTCAACGACTTTTTTTAACTCTCTAAGCATTAAGCTCTGCTCCTACGTACCACGTTGAATTCACGACATTCAACAAACTCGTGTACATCAACATATTGATCGGTGAATATAACTTCGTATGATTTTTCGACTTTTTTAGCGGATACACCTAATGCACCAACATAGCGAATGTGATCGAAACAAACAAAGTCTTCAACCGATTCGATGGTGAAGTCCAATATGTGTTTTGAATCATTTTCGATTAGCTGTCGATCGAGGTACCCTTCTAACTTCGCAACAGTAACTTGTCGAGCTTCATGGAAGCGACGCTGACGGTCACGGAACTCTAATGCAGATTCGGATACTTCTCGTGTCGTTATTACTCTAGGCGGTGGTGGGTCTTTACGTTTTATTGGTTGAGCGGCGGATTCAACGCCCACTATTTTACTTCCTACCACGCTCTTTAATACTGGTAGTGTTTCGAACTTAGCAACGTCGGTAATAATGCCCGATATTTTATTGGCCATACCCGGGCGTGAACTGTCCATATAACGAGCGGTATCGGCTGCTCTTTTCTCTAGTCGATAGCGATATTCATCTATTCGTTCTAATCGTTGCTCAATACTAGAAAAAGTTTGGATGATATCTCGACAGTCTTTTTCGACTAGACTTAACGCCGCTTCCATCGAAATAAGCTGCTGATCCATGTAGCACTGTGCAACCTTAGAAGTCAGCGTTGTGTCTGCAAGGAAACCGTTAGCAATTTCTAAAATCTGACGACGAAAGCGAAACGGGTTGTTACTTGTCTTAATCGTTTTATAGTCCGCAATCAAAATGCCTTCGACAAATAACTCAAAGAAACCAGAAACGATCTCTTTTGGGTTTCGGCGCGTAAATAGTTCTCGTTGTAGCGAACGAATACCAAGCAAAATTTGGTTAAGATGGGCCGAAAACTCTCTAGAAGCTTCTGCGGTTTGACTTAAGGTTACGCCACGTTCAACCGGATGTTTAACTACCGATTCAAGGTTGCTCAATATACTCAACACGGTAGCGCCATAGTTTCGTTTACCATGGCGACTTATTTCGACAAGAGATCTAAGTAACATTGAGACCTGAGGAGACATTAATACACTGACTCGATAGAGTTCTTGCTCCTCGATTAGCCATCCCGTATTCACCAAACGGTGATAGATTCTTAGCGCATAGTCATGGATTGTTTTTGGCGACTCAAACCCTTCCTTATGCTCATCATGCCACGCTAACGTATCGAGCTTATGTAGTGTGTCCTCAATTGATTCGATGATGGCAGATTTTTCTTTAATTGGATCTTCTGCGTGATCATAAAATACATCGGACAAATCAAATAAGACGGCCTCGATAAGCCCTTTATTGGACCCAGAAAGCGCTTGAAAGATTTCGCCCGGTAAATGAGTAAAAAGCATTCAGTTTAAATCCGTATGTTAAAATTCTTCAATTACTAAGTCGACCGATAATCGACTGTTCGATCGCATCACGCACAGCGTTGTCATCGCCAATAGGAGGCAATAAGGTGATATCGCGATTTTGAGCCTGACTAATGTCTTCTATTTGCGCAGGGACATCTTGACGTAAATGACGCCCAACGGCTAGAAATAGAGGCAATACGGCAAGCTTTTGCTTTGAAACTGGCAGAGATTGAATCACATCTTCTAGTGTCGGTGTCGTGAGCTCCATAAAAGCGAGGCTAACGCGATCAGAACCGACTTTTTCAACTATATTGGATGTTATCACTTCGAAAGGTTCTTTCCATTTAGTGTCTGGGCTACCATGCGCTAGCAGTATAATGTGATCGAATGAATTGAGTTGCATTTTTACGCCTTAATTTCTTATTACTCCCATTCTAACGAGCCTGATGAGGAAAAAGAAGCTTTTAGCGCGATAAGAATACATACTTGTTAAAATTGTTTATAAATCAAACATGTACCTGATCTAAATGGCGTGCAATGCCGTAAAAGGTAATTTAAGGGTAATTCGATGAATATATTGATAACGGGATGCACAGGGTTTGTTGGCCGTGAGTTAATAAAAGCTCTATTACGTGTTCAAAATACAACAAATACGATCTCTCTATATGGCTTAGTCCGTCGAAAAAATCATAACCTCGAACCGAAAGTTAAGCCAATCACCCTTGATCAAATCGCAGATCATTCTTTCGATGTGTTAATAAATCTCGCAGGAGAATCCATCGCCGAGAAGCGCTGGTCGGAATCTAGAAAACGTGCCCTTTATGAAAGTCGGGTGAGTCTTACTGAAGCGATTTATGAAAGGATGAATACCTCACCGAAGGTAGTAATATCCATGTCTGCCGTCGGATATTACGGTTACGATGACAGCGTACGTTTTAGCGAAGAAACACCACCCAAAGGCGGGTTCACTCATGACTTGTGTCGACAATGGGAGCAATCCGCTTTAGCGTTTGAAAGTAAAGGTTCACGTGTTTGCGTGCTTCGCCTAGGAGTCGTATTAGGTTGTGGCGGAGCACTGCAACAAATGCTGATCCCATATAAACTTTGCTTAGGCGGTAAAATTGGTACCGGCGCACAAGGGTTTCCGTGGGTTCATATAGACGATGCTTCTAATGTCATTGTTAATTCCATTTCAGATGATCGCTACACAGGCTCGATTAACCTAGTGGCTCCTGAGCAAGTGAATCAGGCTCAATTCGCCAAAAGTTTCGCAAAATCACTCAATCGCCCCATTTTGATGCCTACTCCAGCCATTGCTCTAAAAATGCTGTTTGGAGAGATGTCAGAGCTGCTTACGAAAGGTCAGTTTGTCCTACCTAATAGACTGGAAAAAATAGGGTACTCATTCAAGTACGATACATTGGACAGTGCGTTAGTCGAATGTTCGAAGCATTTATCTTTTAGTAAAAGCACTTAAGATAAGAGCTTCTTTATGATTTCTTTTTTGATTTTCGAGGTCTTGGTAGACCTTGATCGTCATCAAGAGTATTTCGACAAGTGGGATACTTAATGCACCCCCAAAAGTATCCCTTGGCCCCTTTTTTTCTAACTAAATAGTGGCCGCAGACTCGGCATGGATACTTTTTCGTTGTGGCCGGAACGCCGTTGTCGTCCTCAAGCGTCACTTTACACTCAGGGTAATTGGTACAACCCCAAAAGGCCTTTCCGTTATGTTCACGCTTTCTCAGTGGATTTTGACAAGATGGGCAAAAATATCGTTTTTTTCGTACTGGCCGTCCATCAACATTATCCGCAGTATAGTCACACTCTGGATAGTGAGAACAACCCCAGAACTCGCCTTTTTTACCCGATTTTAACGTTAGTTCGTTCTTGCATTTTGGACACAAATAACGAGTCATCGGCGTACCGATTTTACTCTCAGCTTGATCGAGAAACTCCTTTTCCCATTCATTATTTGGCTGATCAGTTACCAAACTTCTACCCTATTTCTCTTCACAACTATTAAAAAAACTGGATTCACATTCGTTCTTTTGAGGGTTGCTTTCCGATTCTTCGTCGTCAGTCATTTCTTTAACTTTTGCAGCCCCCTCTTCAACGTACCCTGCCGCTGCATTGCCAGCTTTTTTGACACCACTCCAAATATCTAAACCGATTTCCTTAGCCTTATCTGATGCGTCACCGCCTACTTCCGAAGCTTTCTCAGTGGCTTTTTCATACACTTCTTTGCCTTTTTCCAATGCACTGTCGCTCAGCTCAGAAGCCTTTTCTTTTGCGGTTTCAAGCGTACTTTGTTCAGCATGCACTGATATGCTTACAATACTGGCGCAGAAAAACGCCATTGTGATCAACTTGTTCATTAAAACCCTTTAATTTGATATGTGTTCATTAAAATATCCATCGCACTATCCATTCCATTAGCCTCTAAAATATCATATTTCGATAAGGTGGTCTTATCGACTTGTTCATGAACCCAAGTTGAGTGGTAAGGCACATGGATCGCATTGGCTCCGAGGTCTAATACAGGCAGTATATCTGACTTAACAGAGTTACCAATCATCAGAAACTCCGATGGCACGATTTGGTAGCGTTTAAGCAGCTCACTATAGGTCTGCACATTTTTTTCGCTGACCACTTCAATAAAATCAAAATGCTTAGCCAGTTTAGAACGTGCTACTTTTCCTTCTTGATCAAGCAAATCCCCTTTCGTAATAATCATGAGTTGCACGCGCCCTTTGAGTAGATCGAGTGCCGCCTGAACACCATTCAAAATCTCTACGGGCGCTTGTACCATTTCTTTGGCGAGTTGGATAATTTGATGTATTTCGTATCCCGTAATTCGCCCTTCAGTTAACCCTATCGACGTTTCAATCATAGACAAAGTGAAACCTTTGATACCGTAACCAAAGTGGCTGATATTTTCGATTTGAACGCGCTCTAGATGACCTTTTATGTAATCTTGATCATGATACGGACTTAATAAATCAAAAAAGCGCTGTTGAGCATGGGTGAACAGCTCTTCATTTCGCCAAAGCGTATCATCAGCGTCAAACGCTACTGTTGTAATGGTTGTCATAGTTTTCTCCATTCATTTCAAGACAGAGTCGCACTCTAGGGAAGGTACGAATAAGTCTTATGAGCTTCAGCCTTATCAGAGAAACAGCTTATTAAGGCGAGAGTGAGCAGGAATGTTAATACCTTTCAATCACTCTTAACGAAGATAGGCTGTTTCTCTGAAAGACCCAAAGGGCGTGCCGTACGTTGAGTTAAATTCGCGCTTTCTTTAATTCTTTATTAACTTTCTTGCCAATATGCTCAATATTGGACAGCGACATTTGTCTCCAGACACTTGCCTCGAATAAAGAAGAGTTATCCACACGCTGAAGCCAGTGGACTTGTTACCCTAGGGCTCATCTCTCCATGCAACCGTGTTTTCCAATATAATATCTTTATATAACGCGATATGCTCTGACGTGTCATTGAGCGCGGGAATATAATCGAATACTTCCCCACCGTTATGCTTAAACTCATCGCCCAACTCTAGAGTCACTTCCTCAAGTGTCTCAATACAATCGATAGAAAAAGCGGGACTGATAACATTGATTCGTTTTAAACCGGAGGCTGGCATCGATGCTAATGTTTTATCCGCGTAAGGCTGTAACCATTCTTCTCTGCCAAAGCGCGACTGATACACGTGCGTCCATTCATCTTCATTTAACCCGAGCTGTGTTGCAAGTAACGCACTCGTCTTCTCGCAACGACGAGCATAAGGGTCGCCATTAGTCACATAACGCTTGGGGATACCATGGTACGACAACACTAAATGTCGTTTTTCTCCTTGTGCTTCCCATTGGCGAGTGACGCTTTTTGCTAATGCTTGGATATAAAGCGGATGATCCGCATAGTCATGATATAGATTTAACGTGGGCCAATCTGGACATTTTGCTAATGAGTTCATTAACCGATCGTAAGCCGCTGCGGTGGTCGTACCCGAAAACTGTGGGTACATTGGTAATACGAAAATGTGCGAGACACCTTCTCTTCTAAATTGATTTGCAGCACTTTCTACGTTGGGAGTACCGTATGTCATCGCACTGGCAACAACGTATTGATCTTCTAACTGATCAAGAGCATTCTGCACGCCATCACGTAATCGATTCCCTAAAACAAGAAGTGGTGACCCTTCGTCCATCCATACCTGCTGATAGACTTTTGCCACTTTACGAGGTCTAAGATTCAAAATGATGCCATTTAAAATGGGCTTCCATAATATCGGCGATAAGTCGACGACTCGTCTATCCGACAAGAATTCTTTTAAGTATTTACGAACGGCTTCTGGAGTCGGTGCTTCAGGCGTTCCAAGGTTCATTAGCAAAACGCCTATTTTTTTGCTGCTAGCCACAATTACTCCTTTTTTGCTTCATACACAAAGGCACGAGCGAATATATATTAGTTAAAACCTGTGAGTTGAGTCTTTACGTCCCAAAGCCTCATTAAGATTAGGAGATTATCCAACATTTAAGCTTTAGATGTGTGTTTTAAGAAAATATTGCCCACAGACTGAAATCAGAAGACAAAAACGTCGCGTCCTTAAGCAATACGGAAAAACAAAAGCACATTGCAGACACATCCATTACCACTCTATCCGCTTTGGATTTTAGTTCTAGCTTAATAAAAGAAGACACAATAACCCCCATTAAAGACGCGATGATAGGCATTAGAGCTGAAAGCGTTACATTGAACGTATTGTCGACAGGTAGGATTATTAAACCAACACCCATTCCTAAAAACAAAAATAGGCTTTTTAAATGATCGAGCAGCGAATAGTGATCTTGGCGGCTTTTTGTCGCCATTGTCATATCAAAGAGCGTCAAGCCATAGACCATGTTGGCAATAAGACTGCCTACCAACGTTTTTTCCAATGGGTGACGAAAAGCCTCTAACCGGGCTTTGAATGACGAAGTAAGAACATAAAAAAGGCAATAGACACAGGTCACGATCGTAAGCATGGCCATATTGTAGCTTGTGAGACCAATAATCTGCCCAGCAATGACACCACCAAGTACGCACCCCGTAAGCGCCAGAGCAATACTTTCGACATTCAAGTGTTTTTGATTAACTTGCTTTACAAATAAGACCGCATTGCAAACTACAAGTACTAAGCAGCCATGAAGTACCATTGAACTAACTGGATAAACGTCCTCGCTCATCATTTGTATGATAATGAGTCCACTCCACAATACCGGTAGCGAGAACAAAGACAGGCGGTGGTACTGAAACACCAAGAAGCCAAGTAGGAAATAGAAAAAAATAGACATAAAAATATTCGAGGGACATGAAGTCCCTCTATAGTGCCCTTTCAAAAGGCCGTGTTAGCTAGTCGCGATTAATAACGTCTCTAATACGGTCTTGAACAACGGTCGCAAGCTTATCTGGCTGGAACTTCGATAGGAAATCATCGCACCCAACCTTTTGAACCATCGCTTTGTTGAAGCTACCACTTAACGATGTATGCAAGACAATGTATAGATCTTTCAATCTAGGGTCCTCACGAATTTCCCGCGTTAATCGATAGCCATCCATTTCTGGCATTTCCGCATCCGTTATCATCATCAGCAATTTATTCGGTACATCCTCGCCAGCAGAGGCCCAGCTTTTTAAACGTTCAAGACCTTTTTTACCGTCCATTTCTTCGTGAACAGTAATACCTAAATAGTCTAACGTTGAGCGGCATTGTGACAAACCAACCATAGAATCATCAACAACAAGTACTTCTAGCCCTTTTGCTAAGGACAATAAGTCTTTATCGATGACTTCGTCAGAAATTCGTGAGTCGTACGGCGATATTTCTGCCAATACTTTTTCCACATCGATTATTTCAACTAAACGTTCGCTGATCCGAGTAATCGCCGTTAAATAGTGTTGGCGGCCAGTACCGTCTGGCGGCGGCAATATTTCGTTCCAATTCATATTGATGATTCTATCAACTTCACCAACCATGAAACCTTGTACTGTATTGTTGTATTCCGTCACGATCAAGTTACAAGGCTGATCTCTATCGATTGGCTTCATGCCAATTGATTCTGATAGATCAATAACCGGAATAGTCCTGCCGCGAAAATGTGTAACGCCTGCAACCGAAGGGTGTCGATGCGGCATTAAATTAAGTCGAGGAAGTTGAACGACTTCCTGAACCTTGAATACGTTAATAGCGAACATTTGCATTCCACCTAAGCGGAACATCAATAACTCGAGGCGGTTCTCACCTACTAACTGCGTCCTCTGATCGACGGCGTCTAACATGCTTGCCATAGCGTACTCCAAGTGCTTCTTTCAAAGTGATACTACAATTATAACCATGATAATATAGATCGTAGCTTGTTAAAGTAACTTTTTGCATGAATAATGCATAAAAACTTACAAAATTATGAGAACCAACTTCCTATTTTGCAGAGAGAACATTGTCGATTCATTACTTAAGACAGAAGCTTATTATATAAAGCATTCTACTTATAGTGATTCCTGCAATTTTTCTTCCGAAAACTCAGAAAAGAGTACATTAATCAATGCTCTTTTCTTTAGTAGCCATGTAAAAGATGTGCTACCGAACCGCCCGTTGTTCATACAAATCCCGGTTGTCGATCTCGTAAGCTTACCTCCGCGAAATGCGTTAAGAGCCACCCTATTCCTTAAGTCAGACGAGCTGATTGGCCCAGAGATACTTTCTAGAATTAAAAAATTGCGCATGGAGGGGTTTGAATTTGGTATCGTCAACCCTTCTTGCGACACACCTGACGAGATTCTCAGAAATTTTACCAGCGTATGCTTTGAGCTTAGTAGAACAGGAATCACCAAGGTGCTTCAGAGTATCGAACTGCCTAGTATTTCACCCAAAAAAATATGGGTGTGTGATGTGCACATACAAAGTCAGCTAGATAAACTCGTTGCGACTAAAAAAGTTAACTCGTTCAGCGGCCCTTTTTTGACTCAGGTTGAACATATAAAAGGCAAAACTTTTCCGATATACAAAATCATCTTGGCGGAATTAATCGAAAAATTAAACAACCATACGTCTACCATTCGATCTTTGGCAGACACCGTTGAACGTGACCCAAACCTAGCTTTTCGGGTGATAAAATTAACCAAAGCGGTGCCTTATCATCGTCAATTTAGCATCCCAAATGTCCAGCGCGCATTAGAAATCATCGGATTAAGAGACTTGCTCAAATGGGTTACGCTTGCCATGTTTTCGAGTGTTGAAGGAAAGCCCGATTGCTTGACTAGCATGGCGCTTAGTCGCGCTTATTTTTGCCAACTGCTCGCCCATGAAATCTTTCCGGAACAACAAGGCGCTTTTTTAACGGGGTTATTTTCCTATTTACCTGCGATCTTTGAAGAAGATATGACATCTTTGTTAGAAAGCATACCGTTAGACTCACAAATCAAAGATGCCCTTCTGGCTAAGCGAGGCAACCTCGGTAGCATTCTCAAAGTTGTTTGTGATTTTGAAGCGGGACGGTGGGATATTCTACCGCTGGCTCAGTTAGAGCAACACGGCCTTGACGCCGACGGTTTGAGAAACGTCTATTTAGATAGCCTAAAGCAGGCAAAAGAGCTGAACATGCTTTAAAGAAGGTGTGGACTTATTCGTACCGTCCTTAACAATGCTTTGGTTTTTTTCATGCACGCACTTCTAACCACTACACACATACAGTAAACCTTATTCACTATGATAGACATCGGCGTAAACATTAATCACTCCCTATACCTAGACGATTTAACGTTGTTTCAAGATGAGTTAAAACAAAACGACGTTGAAGGTGTCATTTGCATTGCCTCCGATCTCGAAGAGACAGCGATCATTTCTGATCTTTGCAAAAATCACTCTAATTTCTGGTTCACGGCTGGCTGCCACCCCCACCAAGCCAAAACTTGGTCTGAGAACTCAGAAATAGCACTCGAGCAGTATATTCCCCACTCCGTTGCTATAGGGGAGACAGGGCTTGATTATAATCGTAACTACTCAACCCCACATCAGCAGCGCCTTGCTTTCGAGGCACAGATAAACTTAGCAAACAAACACAATAAGCCGCTCTATTTACATGAGCGAGATGCTCATGATGATTTAGTGGGCATGCTTAAAGAATTAAAATCGGAAGGCACAAAAGGGGTATTGCATTGCTTTACGGGTGGTGTCGATGAGTTGAAAGTCTATCTAGAACTTGGACTGTATATTGGGGTGACAGGCTGGCTGCTGGATGAGCGACGCGGCGACGAACTTAAAGAAGCGGTCAGGTATATTCCTGACGATAGGCTGTTGATCGAAACAGACGCTCCTTATTTGGTGCCTAGAAATATACGACCTCGCCCCAAAAAGAACCACCCCAAATACCTACCCTATATTGCACAAGAGCTCGCACGAATTCGCTCTGTGAATGTGGAGACAGTCGTTCACCAAGCTAGAATTAATACCAAAGCGTTATTTTGCATTGATTAGCACCTGGTTCCAAGCAAGCATTCGTTAACGCCCAAACATGTCCTTCTGATGATCCAGAAGGACATGTTATTCAACGGTTAGCAAGCCACAATTCTAGGGAAGGTATGAACAAGTCCACTGGCTTCAGCGTGTGGATAACTCTTCTTTATTCGAGACAAGTTTCACTGTCCAATATTGAGCATATTGGCAAGAAAGTTAACAAAGAATTAAAGAAAGCTTAGCCCACGCCCTTTGGGTCTTTCAGAGAGAAGATCCTCAACGGACTCCCTTTCTACACATAGCCTGCCGCTTGATGTTCATAGCTGAGTATGGATATAGGCAATGGTGCCAAAGGCGTTACTGGACAAACCTGAGTGCTCGCGCTGTCTAATCGGCTTTCACTTACTCCAACCGTAGACAAAATAAGTTTAGCAATAACTGACATGTCTTTATCACTTAGTGCTGAGCTTTCTTCGTACGCTTTTTTGAGTATAGGAAAAGCGCCCTGCTCTAAAAATGCCGCAGCCAGTTTAACATTATCAACCCTAAAAAGACCTTCTTTACTCCCTTCCAACAGCATAGGAATAATTAAGCTCTGTAAACCACCTTCTAATCTCTCTTCGAACGCAGCCCCTCTAAATAGATAATCCGCCCAAGATGGTTTACTTTCTACCAGTGTTGCAAAATATTTAAAGAGAATAGCGAGTTTTTCAATCGCATTAGACTGGGTGTTTACCAAAATCGAAACATCTTTAAATAATAAATCAGAAAGGCATTGCCTAACGTCTTTTAGCGCCTCGTCCTTACTATCATAATAATTGTAAAAAGTACCAATCGAAACATCGGCGTATTTGGCGATATCTTGTACAGTTATCTCCTGCCATTTACTTCCTAATACCATTTTTTGTACAGCTGTTCTTAGACGGTTGTGCGTTAGTGTTCGTTTATTCGGTGACTTCATATTTCACTCAATAATAGATCCGTTATTATTGAAGGCGAAAGCCCATTCTAGAAAAAGCTCCTTTGACATTGGTTTTCCATAATAAAATCCTTGACAAATAGAGCATCCAATTGACTTAAGCTTGGCTTCAATTAATTTAGTTTCCACCCCTTCGGCAACGACATGCATGTTAAGCTCCTTCCCTAGGTTAATAGCTACTTTAACTAAACTAAGGCTTCGCTGATTATGCTCCAAGTCGGCGAGGAATGACTTATCGATTTTTATCTCTGAAAAAGATAGTTCATGAAGATAAGAAAGAGAAGAATAACCTGTACCAAAATCATCTAGAGCAATATTAACACCCAACGCGTCTAGCTGAGCAAACGTTGTTTTACTCTGTGGTGAGTCTCCTAAAAAGGCGGTCTCTGTTACTTCTAGCGTTACATGATTTTCTGGCACATTATATTCAACGAGTATTGCTCCGATTCTATGAGCAAGTTTCTCATCTTCCAAGTTTCTCGCTGACAAATTGATTGCAATTTGTATTTGGCTATTCAGTTGTCGCTCATACTCCTCAACAAACTCGCATGATTTTCGGGTCACGTAGTCAGTTAAAGGTCCAATTAAACTACTCTGTTCAACAAATGGAATAATTAACTCTGGAGAAATCCAACCGTATTCGATGTCATGCCAACGCAATAGTGCTTCAGCCCCACGCAGCGACCCGTTATCGGTGTTAATTTGCGGCTGAAACCACACCTGTAACAAATCGTTTTCAAGCGCCTTTTTAAACTTCATTAACAGGCGCCCGCTGTATTCTGGATCGAGCCCCATTTTGTCGCTATAACGTAGCGAATCGATTCGTCTCTCTGAAGCTTCCTTTGATGCAACTTGAGATCGTCTAATTAAATTTTGCACTACATCGCCTGTGCGATAACGACACACACCAATGGTTAAATCTACTTCTAAAGATAGCCCATTAACAATCATCGTGTCTGAAAGCGTCTGATGCATTTCTTTTATCATTCGACTTTCTATCACAGGATCCAGTTCCATAGATATTAGACATAAGTCGTGGGAATCCAATACCACCACTTTTTTTAGGGTCCAATCCAAATCCAGAACAAGAAAATTACGCTTGTTTTGAGCGTACTTCATTGCTCTGAAATGAAGCTGCTTGATCATCTCATCCGCGACTTGGTGACCAAAAGCAAGTACTTGGTCGTAATACCCCTCGAAGTGAACGATAACCGCTGTTAGAGAGGCATCCTTGGGGATATCGTTAATAATTCTAGGCCAATTATTGAAAAGTACATCTTTTTTTGGAAGATCAGATAATGAGTCGTGAGTCGCTTGAAAAACCAGGTGGCGCTCCGCTTTTGCGCGCTCTTCAGACGCTTTCAAGCTTTTGATTGTTAAAGCAAACTTTTCTTTATGCTCTTGATTATAGCGATCAAATAGCGCTGAAAGTAGGAAAAATACGGCAAGAACCGAGCTCATGGCTGACGCGTTGTTTACAACTGATGTTGGCGGGAGTATACCAATCACACCTAACGTGGAGGTGACAATACCGATTAGCATTACCACCCAAGCACATAAAAAATAGTTTAGCGATACTTCAGTGTGTTTGGTCTTGCGCATGTTTATAAACGTCAGAATCACGGATAAAATACACGCAATAATTAAAAGGACGACACCCAGTTGGCTTAAAAGCGAATAAGAATTCGGGAGCAATGCCAAAAACAATGCTGTCGCACAGAGCCATTTAAATATTTTACTTAATTTACGAAAAAAGCCCTTGGAATAGCTTAAGTATGACTCTACAAAAGCAAGCTGAAAAAATGCGCTAAGGTAAATAACAATTAAGGTAAAGATTCCGTTTATTCTGGGCATATCCGGCCATACCCACTGAAACAAAAAACCAGATAACTGCAAATTTAATAGCCCTATAAAGGCAACGTATATCGCACACAAAACGAATCTTTTTTCAGTCGTCGTCACACTAATAATAAGACTGGTGATCAACATTAAGAGCATGTAACCGACGTAGCTGCCAATCAATAAATTGGCGTAAATAGCGCGTTGAACTTCCCCTCGCCTATCAGTAATAAAGAGAGGTATTTTTAGCGTCCCCTGTGAAGAAACGCCAATTAATAATTCAGATTGATATTTAGCTGAGCCAATCGGGAATAGAAATTTTTCGGAGGGTAAATAACGTGATGAAAACGCTTTGCTATCGCCTGTTTCCCAACGCTTAGAGGTGCCATCTGAAAATGACCTAAGCACGGTCACATGATCCAGCAACGGGTAATCCAGTAATAAAAATTGGTCATCACCTTTAATTGGTGGCAATTCAAATTTCAACCAAACACTGCCATCTCTATAGCCAAATCTGGCTGTATTATCGTTTAACGTCTTCCAGTTGTCTGAGCGCGGCCTTTTTATGTCTTCAACTGACGCGGAGTCGTATAAATAAAGAGGGGCTCCCCATTCATCTGACGCATCCTCCATAGATGAAAAGTGAACAGAGGAGTTATAACTCCAAAACATAGCAACAAATAACAGAGTTGCTAAATAATACACAAAAGTCTTTGCTTTAAGCATATTTTATCCTAAGACAGATTTCTTTTAGCCTCTATCTAAAAAAATGTTCACTATTAGATAGAGGCTAAAAGGAAAGTCACGCACAACAATCACTTCTTTATTTGTTTAAGGCGTTTGAATTACAACCACTTTAAGGAAGGTATGAACAAGTCCTCTGGCTTCAGCGAGTGGACAACCCTTCTTTATTCGAGGTAAATCCCACTCTCCAATATTGAGCATATTCGCATTCCTACCTGCTTTCGCCTTAATAGGCTGCTTCTCCAATAAGACTCAAGCTCATTAGGCCAATTCATACCTTCCTTAAACTAAAGGAGTTCTATTTGTTTCGTCAATATTTTTGCCAAAGATAAACCAAAAAACGGCAAAATACCGTCAGCGATCGGTGTAATCTGTTTTTCGATGTAATGATCATAGTCAGCATTCGTAATAAGGTCACCATTTTCGAAAGGTGTCACTCCAGAATGTTGATAATAAAAACTAACTCGCTTTCTTCCATGGCTGTATTCTAAAGGTTGATTTAGCTCCGCTCTTTTTGAGTCAATTATAATCGCAGCTCTTACATGCGGAGGAATCGTTTTTGAATAATGAGAGATAGGTCGACTTAGCTGCTTGGTATAAACTATTTCTTCGTCTAGTTTTCCCGCTTTTAAGTCATTGACGAACGATTGAATATACGCTTTTGGATCTTCGTCTTTGAACACCAGGTCAAAAAGCTCTTTTTGAAAGCGCTTTGCCAATGGCGTCCAATCGCTTCGAACGGCTTCTAGACCTTTAAAAATCATTTTTCCATCGGTAATTCCCGCATAACGCTTTTTACTTCCCTCTTCTTGCCCTCGAATCGTTGGCATATAAAAGCGTGTATACAGTGTTTCGAACTCCAGCTCTAAATAGGAGTCTAATCCAGCGAACTCCTTACACCATTTTTTTAAACCTTCATTAATTAAGGCGCATAGCTCACTGCCACGGTCTTTTACTTCTTCATCAGGGCAAGACAAGGTCACAAACAAAGAATCTGTATCGCCGTAAATGACTTTCGCGCCCTGCTCTTCCATCCACTTTTTACTTCTATCGAGCAACTCATGTCCGCGCATGGTGATGGAGCTGGCCAGTTCAGCGTGATAGAAACGACATACGTTTGAGCCCAATACACCATAAAACGAGTTCATTATGATCTTAATTGCGTAACTCAATATCTCGTTTCCGTTGCGCTTAGCCTCTTCCCTCGCTTGGGCAAGCTCTGAAACCAACGCGGGTAAAATCGCGACGGATCGGTCGAAGTTCGCTCCCAAGTAGCCAGGAACAGGCTGTTCGTCATCTTGATCATGCTGACCATTATCTAGATTTAATTTAGTACTAATGTCAGTAGGAGTGTCGTTGGGAGTCGTGACGCTTGCTAGATGACTTGCAACTGCGCGCGCCAAGGGATCGACATAGAAGGTACGGATGATACTTGGGTACAAACTCTTAAAGTCAAAAACTAAGACGTTCTTGTATAAACCCGGGACTGAGGACATGACAAAACCACCGGGACTTGGAACAAACGGCTCATCTCGCCACGCAGGAGCGACCCAGCCAGCTTTATGCAATCTTGGTAGATACAGGTTCTCAAATGACGCTACAGAGCCTCCTGTTTGCTCTAAGGGAATCCCTGTTAAGTCTATACGCGTTTTTTGGAGCTCGATCAAATTGAGCTTGTCGAATATTCGCTTAACCAATTCGCAGTCCTGTAGGTTATAGGCAACAAACTGCTCCATCTCTTCAGCATGCAAGCGCTCAATCTCTTGCCATCGATCACCGCCGTGAATGAGTTTCCCATCGTCCAATAGAGATTTGGACACTGAATTTAAACTGTAGGAGTCGAATTGGTATCCCCCTACTTTAAGTAACGTAATGCCGTCTAGCACTACACGTCCTGGAATCGTGGCGAAATATTTGCCTTTACCTTCTACCGTCCGAATGCTCCACGCTTCTCCCAATGCACCAAACGCAGGTTTGATGCCAAGAAATTTACAGCGCTTATCGAGAAAGAGCAGATCAAATCCGATGACATTCCAGCCAATAATAATGTCTGGGTTGTGACGTTTAAAAAACTTTATTAATGCGAGTAGCAAATGTTGTTCATCAGGGAAGAAATACGTATTAGGCACGTCTTGAGGTTTGTCGCTCACAACAAAAGCGATTTGATTAGTTTGTGACACTATCCCGACTGAAAGTAGCTCGTTTCGACTCACTGAGGTTTCAATATCAAGTGACCAAACTTTCCAGTCTGGCGTGAAGTCGCCAGGAATGATTTTAGCGTCCGTAAACGTATTACCGTCTCGCTTGCCTATAAAGCGTACAGCACCCCGTATATTTCGCTCCATCAGGTAACGATCTTGAGGTTTAACGTCTTCTTCGTATACGAGATATTCGCCTTTTTGAATAAAGGCAATCATCTGCTGCTGAAGTACGACACTGCCACAACGAACCATTAGTGTGGGGTCGTTATTGAAGTCTCTCAACCCAGACTCTTTTACATCAACGTTTTGAATCTCTGTTGGAAAGTAATCTAACGGAGCATTGGTAAAAAAGGTACTGAATTGCCGTTCAGGAATCACCCGAACGGTTTCTGATTCAATTTTAACGTAATACGTTATCTCTAAAGCGCCATTTACGTCTTTCGAATGGCGGCTCATTATGTAACCGTTGTGTTCTTCGAACATGTCCTTCACTGTATTAAAAAGCTCGCAGTAATTTTATCGGCGGCACTTTTAACACAGCTCGCGACGCAAATACACCTATAATAGTAACAATTATAGTGCCAACGATCGGGCCGAGTATCCAAATTAGTGGGTGCAAGGTAACATCCTGTTTGAAAAGAACAATCTGAAGAGCCATCAAACTCAGCTCGGCGGCGAGAGAAGCGATGCAGCCTGCAAAGAAGCCAAGTGCGCCAAATTCAACCAATAGCGCCTGACGTACCAGTTTTTTATTTGCACCAAGAGTACGCAAGATAGCGCCTTCTTCGAGACGTTCATCCAACGTCACTCTTATACTTGCAACCAATACGAGACCACCAGCACTCAAAATAAAAAACAACACCAACTGTAATGCATTGGAAAGTTGATTAACGATGGTTTGAATCTGCTTTAACAAGTCACCAACGTTTAACATTGAGACCGTCGGGTAGTCCGCCATGCCTTTATAAAACTCTGGTGCGTCTGACTGAGTTAAAAATACGCTGCTTACGAAATTCGCAGGGAACTGTGATAACGCCGCCTTTGGCAATATAATATAAAAGTTCGGTTGCATACTCCCCCAATCCACCTCTCTAATCGAGGTAACTGGGTAAGTAAGCTTTATACCACCGATGTCCAACGTCAGCTCATCGCCAAGTCCGACATTGACCTCTTTGGCAACCTCTGATTCGATCGAAATTCCACCAGCGTCAAATCGACCAGATATAACACGACTGCCTGCGCCTGAACTGTTGGCCCATGTTAAATTGATCTCTCTATCCACCAAATCTGGTTCATCCGCTCTGCGAGGATACAGATCACTTACGGCTTCTCCTTTTATTTCAATTACACGACCGCGAACCATTGGATACCAATCAGAGATCGGAATGTCATTGTCGGTCGCTAGCTTGGTGATACCATCCACTTGATCACTCAGTACATTAAACAGATAGTGGTTTGGCGTATTCTCTGGCAGTTGTTTTTGCCAATCGCTTATTAGATTGGCCTGAATACCATACAAAATTAGCCCGAGCATAAGTATGACGGTAAACACTAACAGCTGAAAAAGGTTGCTTAGCAATCGCCTATAGAGTGATGCTAATCCAATTTGCCAGCCAGTCGTAGCTCCCTTAGTCTGAGCTCGACCAAAACGGAATAAGCAATAACCTAAGCCACCAATTACAAGGGCGATCACCACAATGCTTAAAAACATGATGGTGGGTAACGCAATCCCTCCTGTATAGATGAACATCAATGCGTACATCCCCACTAACCCCGCAACATAAATTGCCAAAGCATTCGCTTGAAAAGGGGCAGAAGGATTTAGTACAGACAAAGGACTAACTTGAATAAGTCTGGCCATTAATGGAACACAAAAAGCAATCAAGGAAACAAAACCCGTCGCGACGCCGAGCCATAGCTTGCCAAAATCGGGGGCGGGTAATTCGATTGACATAAGGTCTTGGAGCAACAACCCAATGACAAACTGGATAAGAAACCCGAGCAATAGACCGATGGCCGCGCCGATAAAAAACAACACACCTAACTGATAAACAGTAATCTTGGTCAGTCGTTTTGGCGTCGCTCCCATGGTCTTCATAACCGCAAATTGTATTAAATGCCGTTTTACATAACGAGATGAGGCCAACGCCATAGCAACTCCTGAAAGCGCCACAGCAAGTGTGCCCGCTAAAAGAAGAAATGATTCCGCACGAGAAATGGTTTCACCGATACGTTCCCCTCTTTGCTTGGGCGTTCTAAGCCTAATACCATCCGTTAGTTTAGGCTTGAGCCATTCATCAAACCCTTGCAGTTCATCCTGCTCGCCAGATAACAGCAAATGGTAGCGAACACGGGAACCAGGAATAATTACTTCCGTCTTTTCGAGGTCATCAATGTTTATTACCGCTCTTGGTGCGATCGAAAAAACAGACCCCGTGCTCCCAGGATCTCTAACTAAGTATCGTGTAATAGCGAACGACGCCTCTCCAACGTCTACCGTATCCCCTATAGAAACATTAAGAAGGCTCGCTAATCGAGAAGACAGCCAAATTTCACCTGATTTAGGGCCGGAGGTGGTTTTTACGCCAGTACCAAACAGTTCAGTGTCTGCAAGATATGCATCACGTAAGGGATACGCCGAACTTACCGAACTGATTTGACCCAGTTGTAGCCCTGAATCCGAAAATACCATAGATGAAAATGAAACTCGGTTTGCTGTGTTTAGACCATCATTAGAGGCTTTTTGTTGCCATTGAAAAGGAATGGGATCGTCGCTACTAATCACTCTGTCTGCAGCGAGCAAATTAGCTGCACCAAGCTCAAACGATTTCTGCAAACGGTCAACAAAGAAACCGATCCCCGTGACGGTGCCCACGGACAGGACAAGCGCAATAATGAGAGTCATGACGTCGCCCGTCTTAAACTCCCGTTTTAGCATTTTCCACGCTAACATATTACGACCCCTTTAATTCGCCAGCGTCGATCTCTACAAATCGATCACAACGTTCGGCCAGTTTTGAATCATGAGTCACCATGATCAGGGTTGTCCCCTTGTCTTTGTTCAAAGAGAACAATAAGTCGGAAACCAAAACGCCATTTTTGCTGTCCAAGTTTCCAGTCGGCTCGTCTGCAAATAGAATCTTTGCATTTGAGGCGAAGGCACGCGCAATTGCAACCCGTTGCTGCTCACCGCCTGAAAGTTGCCTAGGGTAATGATTAAGACGGTGGTCTAACCCGACTTTGGTTAGAAGCTCAATCGCAGCATCGCGCGCTGAAGGGTCACCTTTAAGCTCTGCTGGGAGCATGACGTTTTCCAACGCAGACAAACTTGGAAGCAAATGAAATGACTGAAAAACAAACCCAACATACTGTGATCGCAAGTCAGCACGCGCTTCTTCGTCTAATGAACTTAGCGCATGGCCCTGTAGATAAATTTCGCCGCTGGTGTGACGGTCTAAACCCGCTATCAAGCCAAGTAATGTTGATTTGCCTGAACCGGAGGCACCAACAATGGCAACACTTTCGCCTTGCTTGATTTCAAGGTTAATTCCTTTCAGTATGGTAAGCGGCCCTTCCGACGTGTTTACTGTATGGCCGAGATTTTGAGTTGTCAGCGCTTCCGACTTTGTCATTCGTCAAGCATCCTTAAAATAGGTATAAAATGAATTACTTACGTACATTACTTATAACGACCACAATACTACTCGCAAGTTTCCATCTCAACGCTCAAAGTGTTTCTAAGGTGCCACTTAACGAAATTGACGGCACCCTATTGATCATGGGAGACAGCTTAAGTGCAGCATATAATTTGTCAGTCGAACAAGGATGGGTGGCCTTAATGACAAAAGAGTTAAAGCCTAAAGCGCCCAACCTAAGTGTAATAAACGCAAGCGTTAGTGGAGAGACTACGCAAGGCGGGCTCGCTCGGTTCTCTTCTTTGCTTAATATGCATAAGCCAAAATGGGTGTTCATTGAACTGGGGGCAAACGATGGTCTGCGAGGCTATCCCTTAAACAAGGCGGCAGATAACCTTAAAAAAATGATCAAAATGACACGTGATTCGGGTGCCAAGCCTTTGTTAGTGGGCAACCATCTACCGAGTAATTATGGCAAACGATATACGCGTGTTTTTTTCAACATGTACAAGAACTTAGCAGAAGAAGAAAGCATTGCCTATGTCCCCTTCATGTTGGAAAATGTCGCTTTGAATGAACGTCTAATGCTAAATGATGGCTTACACCCGAATGCCAAAGGGCAAGAGGTTGTTTTAACAAACCTTAAGCCATTTATTATCGAGCTTATAAGTAATTAGGGAATAAACATGAAAGCCGTATTTTTAGACCGAGGATCGTTTCCCTCGCACATCGATATTCGAATGCCTGAGGGTATTGAGCTCATCAACTATCACAACACATCAGAAGCCGACGTTGCAGAACGAATTGTCGATGCTGACATCGTACTTACCAACAAAGTGCCGCTTAAGAAAGAGGCGATCGAGCGAGCGACAAAACTGAAATTAGTGCAAGTAATGGCAACAGGCACAAACAACGTCGACAGCGAGTTCTGCCAACAAGCAAATATCGCTGTTCAAAATGTTGAGGGATATTCGACCGTCAGCGTCCCAGAACATACCTTCTCGTTAATGCTCGCGCTGCGACGCAACCTATTCCAATACATTGACGACGTAAAAAAAGGCAAATGGGGCCGTTCCGAGTTCTTTTGCTTTATGGATTACCCTATCAAGGATCTAGCTGGCAGTCGCATCGCGATTTATGGCAGCGGTGCCTTGGGAACGCAAGTCTCAGTGATTGCAAAGGCGTTCGGTATGGAACCGTGTTTTGTAGAACGTAAAAACGCACCTCATGTGAGAGATGGCTACATCGCCTTTGAGGAAGCGATCACCACAGCAGACATTCATACTTTCCACTGCCCCTTAACACCAGAAAACAAAAATACCATCAGTGATTCTGAGTTTGACGCTATGAAACCCTCTGCACTGCTCATTAATACCGGTCGCGGCGGCCTAATTGATGAAGAAGCATTGATTCGTGCGTTAGAAAAAAATAAAATCGCTGGCGCTGCGTTTGACGTCGCCACAATAGAGCCGATGCCGAAAACACACCCATTAAATACGTTGCAAGACTTCCCTAATTTCCTACTCACGCCTCATATCGCGTGGGCCAGTGATGGAGCAATGCAAAAGCTTGTTTCTATTGCGGTTAGCCGAATCTCCAACTTCATCGAGACATCTCAGTAAGTGTTAGAAATATTATATCAAGATGATTTCCTAGTCGCCGTTAACAAACCAAGCGGATTGTTAGTGCATCGCACAGAATTAGCGAGAGGGGAAATGGAAGCCGCTGTTCAACTCCTTAGAGATCAGATTGGTCAGCGCGTCTATCCAGTGCATCGCTTAGACAGAGGCACCAGCGGTGTTCTTCTCATGACGCTAGACTCTGAAAGCGCATCGCAGCTAGGTGAGCAGTTCATGAATAGAGAGGTAAAGAAAGAATATTCTACCCTTGTTCGTGGCCATATTCATGATTCTGGCTCTATTGACTACCCGCTCGCCAAACTCAACGAAGAAAAAGGTCGTTCTCGATTTAAAATTGAAGGGACAGAACAGGAGTGTGTGAGTCACTATGAGTTAATCGAAAAATATACCGTGCCGATCCCTGTTAGCAAATACCCGTCCACACGGCTTTCGCATATTAAAGTTAGGCCTGAACAAGGGCGAAAACATCAGATCAGACGCCATTTTAAACATGTGTTCCACCCTTTAATTGGTGACACACGATACGGGTGTCGGCATTGTAACCATGTTTTTAGAGAAACATATAACCCTGATTTAAGGCTTATGCTTCACTCTGCCTCGCTGACCGTTACACACCCGAAAAGTGGGGATAACCTAACGATAACGTCTGATAATCGAGGCGTATTCGACGATTTTTTAGCCTTTATTGAGCCTTACGCCTTAAAGCATTCTGATATAGCGCAAGACAGTAATTAGAGTTGGAGTAAAAGAATGGCCAAAAAGCGCCTTGTATACAGCACAGACCAAGGGCAACTGTGCCCAGATTGCCGCGAACCGGAAGATGATTGCACCTGCAACCAAGGGCAACTTATCGGCGATGGCAACATCAAAGTCATGCTAGAAACCAAAGGACGTAAAGGAAAAGGCGTCACTCTGGTATCTGGATTCGCTCTTTCATTAGAAGAAACAAAAGATATCGCAAAAAAGCTAAAAGCTACTTGCGGTTCCGGTGGATCTGTGAAGAATAATGCCATTGAAATTCAAGGTGACCATCGAGATAAGGTCATGGAGTTTCTAAAGAAAAATAATTTTAAAGCAAAGCGCGTTGGTGGCTAGTCACTAAAGCGCTAACAGCAAATACCAATACATAAAAAAACGTCAGACGAAGGATCTCAATTATTAGAACAGGGACGAAGCCTTAAGCGCATTTTTGAAACACGCAGTGATGTGTAACCGATCCAAATTGGCTCGAAGTACACTGCGATAAAGAGGCAGTAATGCAAGACGAAGGTCTTAAAGAAGCGAATGAAATATTGCGTAAGGCTGTCCCCCTTATGCAGCGACTGAACATCGCCCCTACACCCTACAACTATGGTGTGTGTTACGAGTATTCCTCTAATCGCACTCCCAAGCTAAACAAACTAATGGATGCGACCATTAGAACGCTTGGCGGTGTGCCTGATTACTTAACCAAAGAACTTTTTCACCAGTTTGTAATTGATGACTCACAGTTTAACAACGAGCATCAAGACAAAATTGAAGCGCTTATTGAAGCGTCTCAAAAAGGCTCCAAAGAAATGCAAAGCTCCCTCGATGAGCTAGATGACGTACTTAAAAAAAGTAAACGTGTATTGGATCGAGCCGATCGCCAAAAGCACGTTGAAAAGGTGTTGACCTATTTAGAAAAAGGCACCCAAAAAGCGATTCAAAGCACTGTTAAGTTTAACGAAAGTCTCAACGTCGTACGCTATGAAATAGACGCATTAAAGAGCGAAATTGAAGCCCTTAAAAATAATGTCGAGTTAGACCCGCTCACTCAGCATTATAATCAAAAGGGACTTGAACGTTACATGTACACTTGGAAACAAGGCGCAGAAGACGATTTGTCACTAATGCTCATTGACATAGATCGACTTCAAGGGATTATTAAACAGCATGGTCGACGTGCAGGAACGTCTTTAATTCGTTATCTCGGCAAACTGATAAAAGACGCTAACGTACAAAACAGTGTGTTGGCGCGCGTAGAGGGTGGTACCTACGCCCTATTGGTTAACGAACTGGAACTGTCACAAGCGACAGGATTAGCAGAGCAATTGCGCGAAAAAATGTCGTTGCAAAAGATTCGCTATAAAGACACCAAGAAAGAAATGACGCGACTCACGGTTTCCATCGGCGTTGCCACCTTAATCGGTGATGAGAGCGTATCTAGTTTGCTAGCCCGTACGCGAGTGTATTTGGAAAACGCAAAACACCGAGGCCGAAATCGGATCTCTTCGAATTAGGGACAGATATTTAATATTGCTATGACTCAACAAATACCAGAAAGCTCAGCCGCTGCTCAGAAAAACACGCTCGTCGACGCGATACATACTATTGATATTCAAGTTCGAGACTACGAATGCGACATGCAAGGTATTGTCAATAATGCTGTCTATCAAAACTATCTTGAACACGCCCGACATGAGTTTATAAAAACAAAAGGTTTAGATTTTGCTGAAATAACCTCTCGCGGTATTCATCTTGTCGTCATCAAAGCAGAAATTGAGTATAAAGCCTCGTTACGCAGCGGTATGGTGGCTCGTGTTAGTACTCAAGGAAAGCGATTGTCCAAGTTTAAAGCGGTGTTTGAACAAACGATTATGATTGATCACCCTGACAAAGAAGAGCCAGCGAAAATATGCACGCTTGCTCAAATCTACATTGCTTCTATTAGCGACAACGGCAAGCCTGTACGCTGCCCTGAAATGGATCAACTGTTTGCTTGATCCATTTCCCCTTAATCTCCCGCGCCTCTAATCTCAGCAGCTCTAATACGAAGCGGCGCTCATTAAGCCAATAATGCGTTTCGCCTCTGCTTCTACGTACGACATTGCCTTGGTCATAAAATACAGTTTATCGAACTTGTCTGGTTCTTCGTTCATCAAGCGCCTTAAATTGTGACCCATCACTTGGCGCAAAGAAGTACCAACGTTGAACTTTGAAATTCGTCCTGCCTTCAATCTTGTAATGTCTTCTTCACGTATCCCTGTTGTACCGTGAATGACCAATGGAATATTGGGTGCTTCACGAGTAATGTCATTTAACAAAGCGTAATCAATCACAGAGTTAGGAAAATTGAGCCTATGGACATTGCCTATTGCGATTGCCATCGCATCCACGCCACTTTCTTCTGCAAAACGCTTCGCTTCTATTGGATCGGTCTTTACGGATTGAATGTGATCCCGTCCTTCATGGTACGCAACCGAACCAATCTCTCCTTCAACGCTTACTTCTAAAGCATGAGCAACGTCTACAACGTTTTTTGTACGACGAATATTATCCTCTAACGCGCACTGAGAGCCGTCAAACATGACGGAGGTGAAACCGCAGTGCATCGCCTTAAAAATCGTTTCTTCTTCGTACGTGTGATCGAGATGAACGCAAATTGGCACTTTGCTCAACTCCGCTAAGTTAACCAACATATTTGCAACCGCCTTCACGCCCATAAACTCAACCATATCCTTGTTCGCAGCAAGAATAACGGGGGCCGAAAGCGATTCTGCGGCCGACACGATTGCCTTACCTTCTTCAAACCCAAATACATTAAAGCACGGTATTGCATATTGACCATTGGCAGCAGCAGGAAGCAACTCATTTAAATTGACTAACATCGCAGCACCACGCTATTTGAATTTTTTAATCATGTCTTTTATTCCAGGGATCGTATGCACCTGATATTCATGGTGCGGATCGAAATATTGGATAAGGGACTTTGAGGATTCACCCACGATAATGGTGAAGTAATACATCTCGTAACCAGGGGCAGCGACACAAGGGTGATACCCTTTATCAATCGCAATGACACTAAGGTTTTTGATGTGATAGACAGGGCCATTATCGTCCTCATGTTCATAGAGAAACTGAGCGCCGAAGCCCTGATCTGGGTTGAACCTGAATTGATACACTTCTTCGAAACGTGTTTCAACATCACCGCGTTCGGTATCGTGCTTATGGGCTGGGAAACCAGACCACCCTCCTGCACCAACCGTAAACAACTCACTGACTAAAAGACGGCCACGCTGTGGGGCATTTTTTGTCCCAATATGTGCTTTATCTTACGATGTGTTTTTGTCTCATCGCTACCATACTGAACATGATCAGTATCCTCAGGCCGTATTTCAAATGACTCTAAAGCCGTCTCATAGCGCCCGCCTGCAATCATAATGTCGGCTTCGTCAGATACACACGTAATGAAAACATCAGCTCCAACTGGCGCATACACAGCAGATGGATCACCAGACCACACATTTTCTCGGATGCCAACATGCTCATATCGTTTTTGATTGACTGTGATATTGCACGTTCCGCCCGCCAGTACAATCGCCGATTCGTAATGTGATAATTGATAGCGGTGGGTCTCGCCTCGTTTTAAAATCACTGAATTAAAATACACGCAGGGCGTCGTATCGTCGTCAACATCGATTATTGGCGTATTCTTATTGTCATAGGCTGGAATGTGTTTACCCATCTTTAACTCCCCCCTTATTTGAATTTGGTCTGTTCATTACGCGCCATGAAAGACAACAATTCCGTTAACGACAGCATTGCTTCAGTACAGGAGTCACGGGAGACATTAATCGCTGCCGCAGCCGAGCCTCTGCGAATACACGTCTCAATGTCTAACCCTTTAATCAGTCCATGTATAAGCGTCCCAGCGAATGCGTCGCCTGCTCCAAACGGCTTTTTGACCGATACGGGATAAATCCCCTGTTTAAGGCACCTCCCATCCTTCGTAAACGCCTGCGAGCCATCTTCTCCTCGTTTAACGATAATCAGTTCTGCAACCCCTTGAAAATACGGCTTCAAAAAAGCCTCTAGTTTATTAGGTTGCATGTCGTATTCGAGTGAGGCGTGCGTGCTAAGAATATTGATTTCTTCAAGGTTACCAATAATGACATTTGAAGCGCGTGCTGCGATTTGATAATACAGCGAGGCCTCTTGCTCCGAGGCCCAAGAATAGGCTCTGTAATCTAGATCTAAAACGACGAATGTATTTACTGAGCGAGCATGCTCAATTGCAAGCAAGGTCGCCTCTCTTGACGGGCTTTTAGATAAAGCGGTGCCTGACACTAAAAGTATTTTTGCTTGAGCGATGTGATCCAGTTGAATGTCATCCATAGAAAGCTGAAGGTCAGCGGCCCGATTGCGATAAAGCACCACTTCCCCCTCGGTTGGTTTCATTTCAGTAATCGCAAGACTTGTACGAGCGCCTGAGGCGTCGAAGCGTACGGCTTTGATATCGATGCCTTGCTGATTTAAATAATCGACTACGTAACGCCCAAGCCCGTCGTTTGAGACAACGCTGATGATGGCCGCTCGTCCACCCAACCTCGCAAGTGATACAGCGATATTCGCGGGTGAACCGCCCACAAACTTTTTAAAACTCGCGACTTCGGTTATATCCGTATTTTCTTCTGCCGCATATAAATCAACGCCGGCACGCCCTAGACACAATACATCGATAGATCTGCCGTGTTCGATAGAAAGATCATTCACGATACGCCACCCACTTTTCGTCGTTATCCGCAGACTCGACGCAACGCTCTAGCCATCGAACACCTTCTATTCCAGCGTCGACATCTGGGAACCAAGTTGCGTTCACAGTTTGCCAATCGTTTGCGTTGGCGGCGTTTATAACAACTGCAAAACGAGCGTAGACATTCGCCCATGATTCAAAGAAACCTTCGGCATGGCCTGCACCGATACGATCACTACTTATCGCGTCGTCATGCGAGTCAAGGTACCCCATGCCTCGTTCTAACACTTGAGAGGGTTTGCCCTGCTCCTCGTAGATAAGTTGATTAGGGCGCTCATCCCACCATTCAATACTGGCTTTTTCACCGACTACCCGTATTTTCTGCTGATGCATTGACCCAGCATTGACTGCGCTAGCCCAAAGCATTCCTACTGCACCATTTTCGAAATGCATCATAACGTGAGCGTTGTCTTCTAACGGAGCACGAGATTTAACAAAGCTTTGCCGCGAGCAACACAGTTTTTTTACTGCAAGTCCCGTGATTAATTGACCAAGATAAAACGCGTGAGTGCCTATATCACCCAGTACATAGGTAGGCCCTGATATGTTTGGGTTCATTCGCCATTTTGCACCTGGGTCATTCAATTCGACTTCTTGACTATGGAACCCGTGAGCGAATTGCATGTTGATAACACGAATCTCCCCCAACAGATTGTTCTGCACTAGCGAGCGCGCTTGGTGCACCATCTGAAAGCCTGAATAACCGTACATCACCCCCAAGATCAGGCCGTGATCTTTTGCAATCGCTTTAAGTTCTTCTGCCTCTTTAAGCGTAAAAGTAACGGGCTTTTCACAGACGACGTGTATCCCTGCTAACAAAGCGCATTTAGTTATCTCATAATGAGTCGAGTTTGGTGTCGCTATCGATACAACGTTAATTCCATCGTCTCGCTTAGATTCTAGCGCGAACATCGTTTGATAATTGTCGTAGCAACGTTCAGGCAATACACCAAGCTTTACACCAAATTCTCGACCTCGTTGCGGATCTATATCAAACGCCCCAGCGACCAATCTAAATAGACCATCGCGCGTCGCACCGCACCGATGAGCGTACCCTATTTGGCTGCCTTTACCACCTCCCACCATTGCCCACCGTAAGGTTGGCAATTCGCGTACTTTGTCATCAAACATGACTCACCCCCTAAACAACAGAAGAGACCAATAGGCATTGGAAAAATACGACGAGGTAACTCTTGCCTGAGCATGGTTTGTTAGCGCGTTAGACCACATCGTGCTTCTCTTATTCTTATTAGACACTCAATTGAGATTAGTCAGCTTTCACAGGATTGCAAGCGCTTGCAATTCATCGATTTTGCTCATATTGTTTAATCGAATAATGAATTTTTCATTAGAGTCGTCACCCTTGTCTTTAAACGTAGAATACACAATATGCCCAATTCCACTGATAGGCCTATCACGCAAAAAGACGTCGCAGAGCTGGCCGGAGTGTCTCTTTCCGCGGTATCGAGAACCTTCACTTCCGGTGCAAGCGTGTCTCCCGCAACAAGACAAAAAGTGCTTATTGCCGCCAAGGCGTTAGGCTACAAAACCAATATCCTCGCTCAATCATTAATGACGAATCGAACTCGCTTGATTGGCGTTATCTCAAGTAACTTCGAAAACCCCATGTTTACAGAGGTGTTGGACCAATTGACCAAAGCCCTCCAATACCGCGGCTATCGAACTATGGTGGAGAATGTAAGCGCCGGCTCTAAGCCAGAAGACGTATTAGAGCAGCTCTTGCAATATCGAGTCGATGGCGTGCTGTTTCTCTCTTCCGTTCTACCAACCTCTTTTGCGCAAGCTTGTAGCGCGGCGAACTTACCTGCGACTATCCTGTTTGGTCGTACCGAGCAAGACTATCGCCACAAGGAACAATCCATTAACGTCATCACTGCCGACAATGTTAATGGCGCAAAAATGGGAGCGGAGCTATTAATTGAAAAAGGCTATCGAAACATTGGGTTCTTAGGGGGGCCGGAAGAGGCAACGACAACACGGGATCGAAAGCAAAGCATTGTCGAGACATTAAACAAACATCAACTAACACTCGTCGCTGAACAGCATTGCGATGCGTATACCTACGACGCTGCGCTCACTAAATCAAAAGAAATGCTAGCAGCCTACCCCGATCTGGATGCGGTATTTTGTGGCGACGATGTATTGGCGATTGCGGTGTTAGACACCCTACGCGAACTTGGCGTTGACTGCCCTAATCAAGTGGGCGTATTGGGTTTTAACGATATGGCCATTTCTACGTGGGGCGCTTACCAATTAACCACGATTAGACAGCCTGCAAAGGCCATGGTCGAAGCCGCTATCGAGCTGACACTTCGTCAGATTGAAGAGCCAACTTCGCCATGTGAATACAAAATACTGCCTTGCGAAACTGTAATCCGCCGTACAATTAGGCCGTAGACATTCTGCGGATGAAGCGGCTCTTAAATCAGAGAGATTTTTGATATAACGCCATTCGATAGATAGCTTTTGGCTTTCTTTGAACTAAAGACAACTAAAGATAACTAGAGATCATCTTGGGCAGCAGGAATGGCTACCCACGAGCCATTTTGTTGATGCGAACGCAGCGCCGCGTCAACAAACCTTACCCCTTGAGCGCCCTCTTCAATTGTCGGAAAAACACGCTTTTGTGAGCGCGGCTGCTTGCCATTCTCACGATCAACAATTGCTTCAGCGAGGTCGGTATATAAGTTTGCAAAAGCCTCTCGATAGCCTTCTGGGTGTCCAACGGCGATACGAGAGACTTTCTTGGCAGCTTCGTGTAACCCTTTGCCACCCTTTTGCAATACTTGAGTCGGTTCATCTAGCCAACGAACAATTAATTGATTAGGTTGCTCTTGATGCCACTCTATACCGCCTTTTTCGCCAAACACACGTAAATACAAACCATGATCCGCACCTGCCGCAGACTGTGTTATGACAAAGGACCCGCGAGCACCATTCGCATAACGCATCAAAATTCCAGTATAATCGTCCGCTGCGCGGTCTGGCACCAACGTCGCAATGTCGGCGCAAATTTCGGACGGTTCCCGCCCAACAACAAAGGCAGCTAAGTGATAACAATGAGTTCCAATGTCACCCAAAATTAAAGATGGGCCGACCATATCCGGCTTCATATGCCAGTTGCTTTGCTCTAACTCACCTTGCGTCAACGCCGCTAAATGGCCTTGGACATATTCGCTTTGTACCATGCGTATTTCACCCAGCTCACCGGCTTGAATCATTGCTTGAGCCTGTCTAATCATAGGGTAACCACTATAAGCAAACGCAATACAGCACTCTCTTTGATGTTTTCTAACGGCGTTCACCAAACTTAGCGCTTCGTCTACCTTATTTGTCAGCGGCTTTTCACACATCACATGAAAACCGAGCTCTAATGCGCGATTCACCAAGTCAAAGTGACTATTATTCGGCGTCATAATCGCGATAACATCCGCTTTATCTTTTAGCGTCACTTCGGTTTCAAATAACGCCTCTGCGGACGCGTAACCACGGGGAATGCCGATGTCCTTCGCATATTGCACACTCTTAATTGGATCGGATGAGAGAACCGAGGCGACGACCTCATAATGCTCTTCAAGCAAAGCCGCACCTCGATGAACCGTACCTATAAATGAGCTTGGCCCACCGCCGATCACGGCTAATCGTAACTTTCTTCCTTGTGATGCAATCACAGGGTTATGCAGCATACAGTCTTCCTTTTATCGTTATTTTTAGATTAAAAACCGCGTCTCTATTTCTCAGAAAGATTTAACACCTCTTTCTCAGAAAGCGCTAACGTCTGATTCTTAGAGTGTTACTTAATTAGGGCGTCTTCAGAAGATTTTTTGTAACGGTAACTAACAAGTTAAGGCTATAGTCCAGATTAAAGCAATGACGTGAAACAACAAGGAATTAAACAAAATTGCAGACGAACGCCTGCAATCACACAATGAGCGTGGCTAAACTGACGATGTATTCGTTTAGTGCAACGCGCTGCTACTTAACTAAAGCAGCTACTTAACTAAATAAGACAGAACGCATCGATATTGAGCCAGACTCAAACCCTTCATACGGAAAGCTAACTGTATCTGATTGCGTCGACGCTCCAAATGCATACAACAAAGGCACATAGTGCTCGATGGTTGGGTGAGACACATTCCACAGCGGATATTTAGTACGGTCTTGAGCCAACAGTTGCCCTAAATCTCTTTCTAATAACGCCTGCTTAATCAAGCCATCAAATTCGACCGACCAATCTGCATTTTTAGCATTAGGTGAGCGATTAATCATGCCTAAGTTGTGCACGATATTGCCACTACCAATAATCAGGATACCTTGATTCCTTAAGCTTTGTAGCGCGGCACCGACCTCTAAATGCTCAGACATCGTCAGTTTAGCGCTCATTGCTAACTGAATAACGGGAATATTCGCCTCAGGGTACAAATGATGCAACATGGTCCACGCACCATGATCTAGGCCTCGGTTCTTATCAATGTCGCCATCAAATTCGCTTAGTTGGGTTGCAAGTCGAGTGGCAAGACTTGGATCTCCATCACAGGGGTACGTCATTTGATATAGCGTCTTAGGGAAACCGCCAAAATCGTAAATAGTCGTCGGTTTTTCAGTTGCACTTAGCATTGTATTATTTGCAACCCAATGAGCAGATACGACAACAACCGCACGAGGCGTCGGTATTGTCTTACCAAGCTGATTAATATGTTGAGTAAACGCATTGTCTCGCAGAGCATTCATGGGTGACCCATGCCCTAAAAATAACACCGGCATACGCTCGCTGCTGCTTGCCAAAACACGCTGGGGATTCAATACACTGCTGGCCGCCGCAACGGCCAAGATAGACTTAACGAGATCTCTACGATTCATAAATGACTTAATAGTGGTTTAAACAGACTAATAAATAGAGCATTATTAACGATAAAAGTTCCCAAATAATGGACCAATTTATGTTCTTTTAGCTTATAACAAACCCACTTGAGTAGTAATTATATAATTTGAATCTTAAGGAGTGAGAAAAACCAATGACCATTAACTTTAACCGAAAAGTACGTGGAACAAGGGTATACCACAATAATGCGACAGTATCTCCCCGCCCCCTTGAAGACCTAAACGAAATAGCTGCTCAAGGCAGCTTCGAAAGCGATCGAGGACGAATTCTCAATTCAGCAGCAATACGTAGACTTCAACAAAAGACCCAAGTTTTCCCCTTAGAACGCAATGCGGCAGTTCGCAGTCGATTAACTCACTCTTTAGAAGTCCAACAAGTCGGGCGTTACATAACACAACTTATTTTTCAGACGCTGCCTGATACAGACCTCAATAAATACAAACTTGCAGGCTTGGAGCGCCAAATAGAGTCAATTGTCGAAATGTCGTGCCTAATGCACGATGTAGGGAATCCGCCATTTGGACACTTTGGCGAACAAGCAATAAACGATTGGTTTTCTCGACACTTAGTCTCACTTGTGATGGATAACCAAGGCAACCCAAGAATCGATTTACCTGCTCCGATTCTGCAAGATCTTACAAACTTTGAAGGTAATGCGCAGGCTATCCGTCTGGTTCACACTATTCTTGGGCTCAACCTAACATACTCACAAGTTTCCGGTATCGTAAAATATACTCGTCGAGGGGATCAAGCCTCCCCTAAAAAACAACCTAACTCCAGTCAATTCAAGCGCTATGACTACTTGATGAAAAAAGTTGGCTATTACCTTAGTGAACATCGTTACGTTGAATCTTTAAAGACTGCACTATCAATGGACTCCCACTGTCGCTCCCCCTTTTCCTACATTATGGAAGCAGCAGACGATATATCTTACGGTATCGCTGATATTGAAGACGCTGTTGAGAAAGGTATTATTACGATCGAGCAACTAGAACGCGCGCTAGTGACAGAGTTTAAGTCAGTTATTGAAGAATATGGATTAGCGGAAACATCAACGATGCAAAAAATTGTTAATGCTGCTAATTCAAGTGCTTCGAAGGCGAATAATTGCGCTGACAGCCATTTTTTTGTCACTCTACGAGTAGAAGTAAACAAATGTCTGCCACAGCATGCTTGTAAACAATTCATCGACAATATCGAGGACGTATTTCATGGAACATTCAATAGAGCGCTCATTGAAGACAAAAGCGAAAACCATGCACTCGTAAGCACACTAAAAAATATTGCAAAAAACTATGCTTTCTGTGACCCAGAAGTTGAAAAAAGTGAATTGCAGGGGTATAGAATAATCACCGGACTTTTAGAAGCATACAAGCCTTTGCTAATGCTGGACCGCAATACTTTTACTAATATCGAATCTGCCCCTCTGTACGAAAAAAGGCTCTATAAAAAACTGCCAAACAAGCATCTAAGGGCGTATGAAATTGCGATGCAAACATTAGAAAAAGAAAAAAACAAAGTGCCTAATACAGCTTATTTACCTTATGAATTTGATCATGAGATCTGGGAGTTTTACTTCCGAGTGCGACTCATTCAGGACTATATCAGCGGTATGACTGATCAATATGCTTTTGATGAGTATCGTGCTCTTAATGTTTTAGATTAAAAGCTGTAAGGGCGTAAACTAAAGAAGAATATACGAAATAACTGGGTTCTGTCCTTAGTCGCTATTCGTTTTAAAATCGATAACCTCCTCGTCTCTGAGGAAGTTATCGAAACGAAGGACGTAACATAAATACTTGTCCGTATTTAGAGCTTACTGGCCCCAGAAAGCGTCTTCTTGTGCTTGATTGCTCGAATACAGCCAAACTTCAACGATCTTGCCGCCTTCAATACGAATAAGGTCCACACCCGGCTGTTTAAGCTTGATATCGTTGGCTTCGCCAGAAAATTCCACCGTGATCGCAACCCAATCGCCATTAGCCATATAGTGATCGGCACGTGTAATCGCAAATGTTCCCTTAGAGACTTCCATCATCTTGCCCAGCATCGGACCGACTGCGGCCATACCTCGATGTATACCTGAAAACTGGTTGTCTCCTGGCTGATGCCAAACTACATCTGGTGAAATAATGCTACCTAACGTCGCTTGATCGCCGAATTGCACAGCTTTTATGTAGGTCTTTGCGATGTCAATATTATTCAAAGTGTACTCCTGTGTTGATGTGGTAGTAGATGATGTTTGTGCCATTGCCGAAACATAGCCCCATGTCGATGAAAGCATGATGTAAAAGCGGATTTTCCGCACTTAGCAATAGTCTGGTCAGGACAAGGTTTTTAAAACCGAGTGTGTGTGAGACAGCTAAGTACGGATCTCATTAGGGCCAGAAAACAGACCAAAAGATGTTTTCATAATAGGCCGGATATATGTCAGTACGACCCTTTATTCATGATGATTGGCTAGAAAAGATCAAGATCGGTTAGTAAGAAAGTAAAAAATCACCCTGAAAAGAGTGATTCGGTTAAGTGCGGCTTGACCTAGCCGGAGCGTCCATATAGGTCCTACTAAATGTTAATTAAAACTCCCCTTCTGCGACATCCTCTTCAAGGGTAAGGTACCAGGGAGTTATCTCTTTGTTTTATATTATATTTTCCTCCTTTCAAATACGCTTTATGCCTAAACTTTATTCCTCTCTGCTGACGGGAGCTTTGTATTTACTAGTAATGCAGTTTCCATTCAAACACTTTGATCCATAAGTTTTATTACGCCCTACTGGGCGTGAAACTTTTGCACAACGCTACAAAAGTAACCAAAAGAGCTCTTCTAAGAGTAATGCATAAGTTCTTCATAGGTACATGATTGTTACCTACGCTCAGTATATTAGTATTTTTGAAGACATTTTAATTCCTCTCTTTCTCTGTAGAAGAATTCTGTAACATCAAGATCTGCTCCAATTTCGTCCTTTCATTTATAAAGTAATTCTGTTGTGACGCTTTAGCCTGTATACGATCAGGAAGGCAAACATGCATAATAAAGCAGAGGTAATCAATATATAATGGAAGCCCCCATATAAATAGAGGACACCGTAAGATAGTGCAGCGACCATTGTTCCTCCATATGATACAGCGCTATATATACCAATGAGTCTTACTCGTTGACGATAATCTAGCTTACTGAGAATTGATACAAGACAATTTAAGGCGATCTGATTAATTAGTCCCCAAAATGCGCATCCGATTAGTAAGCTCCAATAGTGATTGGATAGAAGCAACAATAACAAGTAGATTCCACATATTAATAGTAGAGAAGGAGATATAACCTCCCATGAGTCTCTTTTATCAATAAGTTTCCCTAAAAATATTCCAGCAAAACCAAACCCAAATCCATAAGATAAAACAACCATACCAGCATATACTACGGAATAAAGTAGCTTCTGTTGTATATAGCTTCCCAAAAATGTGTAGATTCCATAAAAGCTAACCATGTACAAAAAAGTTATCATAAATATGGGCTTTGCCATTGGAACTTGAAAGGCAGACTTTAGGGAGGTAACGTTAGAAGAACTTTCTTTAGAAGGAAGTAGAGAATATCCTAATGTAGATAGAAATGACAATATGAAAACAAAAAAATAGGAATATCGCCAAGATAGTAATTCTGAAATAAAAGCACTTAATGGAACCCCAGCAACCATAGCTAATGACCAGCCAGAAATAACTTTTCCTAACGTTGCAGACTCTTTTCCCTTTGGTGCAATAATAGCTGTCATCGAATACAAGGTTGGAAGTAAAACTCCAGCACTTAACCCTGTTATAATTTGTGCTACTACAAGCATGATCCAATTTGTTGCAAGACCTGTAATTAATATCCCAATAGAAAGTATTGTTCCTGTTAGGAGTAGAGTTGATTTCGAACCTATACGTTGTGGAAGGCCAGTTAAAAATAACCCTCCTAAAGCCATTGCTCCACCATACGCAGATATTGACAAAGCAATTTTTGTAACATCTGTATTGAGAGATTGAGCAATATTACTCAAAATTGGACTCATTAAAAAAGCATTTGACCCAATTATACTAACACCGACTAGTAAAATAATTGTTTGGAATAAAAATTGTTTTTTTTTCTTGAACATATTAAATTTCACCAAAAATAGATTGAACTATATGACCTTTTTGAATTAGGCACTGAATGTTTCCATCATTATGTATTGATGAAAATTTCTTTGAAGGGTCATCTTTCATGATGATTAAATCCGCGATATAGTTGATGGCAATAGCTCCTATTTTACCTTCCATTCCAAGAGTTATTGCATTATCGCTTGTTGCTGCTTTAATGGCCATTTCAGGAGAGTAACCAGCATATTTTACTAGCATATCAAGTTCTAGAGCATGATATTTACCATATTTCATTATAGGGCTATTTCCTGAATCTGTTCCGCATAGTAATTTTATATTAAATTCTTTTGCTAATTCCAGCATAATTATTGATTGATCTAAGTTATATCTCATTTTGTCAATTATCGATTGGGGCACTCCATGCTCATTTCCGTAATTACATACAACTTCTAGCGCTGAAATAGTTGGCATGATTGGGATTTTTTTTTTGGCCACAATTTCTAACTCTTCTTCTCTCGCATAATCTGCATGCATAATCCAATCTACACCTGCATTTGCAGCTATTTGTGTTGAACCAGCACCTCTAGCATGAATAGTGACTTTCCTTTTTCGTCGATGAGTTTCGTTTGTAATGACTTTCAGCTCTTCATAAGAAATCATCTGCTCATCTCCCCAAGGACTATCGCCTACTTTAATTAAATCAACACCATTCTTAACCTGATACCTTACTTCCTTTAGCATTTCTTCCTTTGTATTGGTTAGAACTCCAATGCCTAAATGAGGTGATTCAATAGAGGTTGGAGAAGTATCGGCAATAGAACCATATGTTGAAATGAAACGCCCTGCTGCAAAAATATGTGGCCCTTGAATTATTCCGTGTTTAATAGCATCTCGAATTGCAACATCTGTAAACCAAGCACCTCCTGGTATTGATATTCCAGTCACGCCTGACATTAACACTGATTTAGCATTTTCTGCAGCTCTAAGCGTACATAGTTCAGCACTTTGTACATTACCGTCACCTATAATTGGTGACCAATCAGGGTGTCCAAAGGTGAGATGACAATGACCATCTATTAAACCAGGCATAATCCATTTGTTTGTAGCATTAATTTTTATAACTTTAGGGTCAGATAGAAGTTGATGACTTTCATTTTCTTCTACTCCAACTTGTTGAAAAATACCATTTTTAATTATCAAACCTGGATTTTTTTTAACAGGATCACCTAAGCCGTTGTATAGTTTTCCTCCTTGAATTAATATAGTTTTCATATAAATTCATCCCTTAGTTCTTTAAAAAAACAAAACATGACTTCTATTGTAGACTGTGTGTTTTGACCAGTAATTAGTTCCCTATCCTTTGTCAAAAAGGATGTCCATTTATCACCTTTTTGGTATTGCATTCCAGCTAAAGATAGTGCCTCTTGAACATCTATATTTAGATACGGTCCTAATTCAGTATCTAATTCTTCTTCACTACTAAAAGCAGTAGTTCTATAGCCTTTATAAGCAAAACCGCCTTCGGTAAATTGAGTACTTAGAAGGGCAATTGGTCCATGACAGAATAAAGCAGTGGGTAAGCTATTTCTATGGAAATACCACAATATTTCACCTAGAACTTCACTTTTTACTAAGTCAACCATTGGAGCATAACCACCTGGAATGAATACTCCATCAAAGCTTTTTAAAGTTTTCTCATCTAAATTTTTAAGAGAAATTATTCTCTGTTCAGAGATTAGTTTTTGATGCAATTGGATACCATATTCAAATAAATCAGGATTTTCCCAATTTTTACATACACCGACAGAATCAATTTCCGTACTAGCAGGATCTGGTACGGGGTCTTTTCCAGTAAGAGTGGCAACAGTGATTTTTATATCTTTATCAGAAAAAAATTTATATGGAAGAGCAAACTCTTCTAACCAATAACCAGTGTCACGAATCATTCCATCAATCCCTTCAATTTTAGAAACTTCACTTAATATTATTAGTATATGCATAGCCAACACCTCTTAGACTAAATTTCATTTCCGCCTTTAATTCGATATCCATAACACCAACAATTTGTTGAGTTACCAATATTATGAACTGAATGAGGAGAATCAGATGGAACAAAAACTTCTTGATTTATATCAAAATTAACTTTCTCTCCATTTACAATAAAAACTAGCTTACCTTTTAAGAGAACAACAACCTCGTCCATTGGATGAATAATTACAGGCCAATTTTTTTTTGGTGGATCATGCCAAAGAAAAAAGCTGTATCCTGCTCTTTTCCACCGATCTTGAATTTCTTCTATCATACTATTGCTCATAGCGGGATATCCTCTTTCAATTGAATAGCATTCGAACTTAATAATTGAGATAAGGCAAGTTGATCAAAAATAGTAACAATATCGTAATAGAGACGTATATGTATGTCTTTTACATTTTTTGATTCAACAACCATACAAGCCTTCCACGCGACAAATAATCGTGTTGGCGGAATTACACCATCAGCAACTGGATATGAACCAAGTTGATGTCCTTCAAATAAAAGTTCACAAACTTCCATATTGTCTGATTTAAAATAGCAATTCATATTTACTATCAGATCAGGAAAGGTCGAGGCCAAAGAATCGATGTATTCAATAAGCTGTGGAATGTTAGTCGTTGTTTGTGTTGTAGCCATATCCTGGAAAGATACTTTTATATGATCCAAAGCTTCTAACTCTGACCATTTTCCTGTATTAAAAGTATCAACTATCAAATGAATAATTTTTTTTTGCATAATTCTCTCCGGATTCCATAACGTCAGCAGTTGCTTGTTTAATTCGATTACATATTTCATCTATAAAAATAAGGTGTTCAGGTTTCATCAGACAAGCGCGCAAACATGTAATAAAATTATTATCATCATCTATATTTTGATGTTTTTCTAAAAACATCCGGGTTGGTATTTTAAATAATGCAATGTGTATATCGTATTTAGCACATTGGTCGAAAATATTATGAGATATATTGGATATTTCACTAGCACTTGAGCCTCTAGGCGCCCACACAACAATGTCTAAATCTGGTTTCCACACAGTTATGTAATTTTTACTGGACTCAACAAATTTAGCTAGTTTTTGAGCTGCTTGTCTGCTTTTTTGTAATCTGTGTGAAAAGTCCCCTCCCTGCTTCAAGGGGAAAGCTTTCATAGTTGAATATAAGGCTACTGCTGATGCTCCCGCTCGAGAACATTCGAGACTAATTTCTCCTAGATGTAATTCTTTAGAGCTAAAATACGTATATGGTGAGTCGTGTCTGTAGTGATGACTGATTGATTTATCAGAGAACAAAACACATCCACAACCATAGGGTTGAAGACCATGTTTATGAGGATCAACAACCAATGAATCAACATATTCAATGCATTCGAAATGAGTTTTAATATTTTTTTCTAGACTATCATCTAAAATAAAATAACCACCATAAGCTGCATCAACGTGTATTCTGAAATCATATAACTCTCGTAGTTTTAGAATATCTAACAGAGGATCAATAGCTCCAAAACCAGTATTTCCTAAGGTAACAACCACAGTACCAATTTGATATTTTTCTAAACTTTCAGTTAAAAAATTAATATCCATTCTTCCATTTTCATCATTTTTTATTTCAACAAATGGTAAACCTAATACTTTGGATATACGACGATGGGTATAATGTGCTTGTTCAGAAGCTGCAATAGCTTTTTCAGGAGACTCTTTTCCAGCAATCCACAATGCTTCTAAGTTGGCAATTGTACCACTACTTGTTAAATGACCAGTTCCATCATAGAAACCAAACATCGATGATATATCTTTAATAACTTCTTTTTCCATTTCAGAGCTTGCTATACCTCCATCCAAAGCATGATTATTTGGATTAATTTGCATAGCAAGCTGATATGCAAGTCTAGCAATAGGGTGAGGTGGTTTTAGCATTTGTCCCAAATAAAATGGATGAAAATAGGGATAATTATTCGTTAATTTATTAGCTACATCCATAAGAATTGATTCTATAGCTTTATAGTCAGTGTTTTCATATATCTCAGGTAAGTTCGAAAAACCTAACTCTAATTTAGTTATAGATTTTTCTAAAATAGCCATTTCTACTGATAGCTTACTCATCATTTGACCTCTGTTTTGGAAGAGTTTTGATGCTGTTTTGGAGATAGGTGTGAATCATTTTCACCGATATTTTTTAGGCGTTGTTTCTTTATTTTACTTAAGGACTCAGTTGCTGATGCCTGAGAGCTAACAGCCCGTAAACTACTCTCATCTTCTACAAATTGATCACAAACATAAATATGCATGTCATAAGCCTGTGACAGAGATTTATTAAATATATCTTTGGCCTCATAAAGCTCTTTTGGTAAGGATAGAAGGAATGGTTTTATTCTCTTCATTACATTGATCATTTCTTTGTGATCTACCATGTCAAGACCACTAAAATTCTCTGGCATTGAAGGACGTATTACATCTAGGTATTGTTTTTTAGAAAAGCTAGATGCTAACTTCATTGAAGAAGCAGATGCAGATAATAGTTTAGACGCATCCAATAATTCTTTTCTTGCTAAACCTAGCTGTTTTTTTTTAATATTATCTTCGAAATTCAAGAGACATAATATTATTCCTTGTATAGTTACAATGAATAAATGATGACCTACAATCCATCGATCCATAGCAGTGTTCATATAGAAATCTCCAGTTCCTCTTTATATGAATATGGAATATTGAGAACTTTTTCAGTAACTAAAGGAAGAATCAATAGTATCTTCTCCAACTCATGAGAAGGAATTTGATCCTTTTGATGATAAATATTATTCAAAGCGTTCTTAAATACTTTCAGGTAAGAAGTAATAATAGAAGCTCTATTATTACTTAATATACGATTGATATTGAAGTAACTATCAAATATTTTATTTTTATTGGTAGGAGATTCAACATATACGAAATCACAATCTTTAAACTGGTAAATCAGCTCATTTAGTAAATTTATTTGTTCTGATTTACCTATGGTCTCAAATTTTTTTAACTTTAAAATGGATTTTGACAGTTTGGTATCAACAATATCCATTTCTTTTTCTTTAATATTGGGAAGAGGCAATTCAATTTTAAATAAAGTCGTCATATATAATCTCCATATTTAAATTTAATCTCTTTGTGGTTCATTCCTCACTATTTAAAGTCAAAGGATCTTGATCATTGAAAAATCAAGAAACATTTATTTTATTATCAAATTTAAATCTAATGAAAAATCGATAATCTACTTTAAATTCAATGAGTTATAGTTATTGAGGCATCAACTATAGAGCACTTACTTTAACATTGAGCTCTTTGAAGTTCTCAACTTTATTATATGGGTTAGTTTTAATTACAAGTCTAATGCTTTAGACTCGAAGTTCATTGAAATTATTAACGTAATTGATGAAGGTTAACAAGGACTGGAGTTCATATGGGTTTAAAAACGAATAATATTAGGTCTAGTAGGTCTAAAAGGCTTAATTTAGATAGAATTGACCGAAAACTATTAAGGTTGCTTGTTGAAGATTCTGATAGAACTTATTCAGAGCTTAGTGAATTGGTTTTTCTCTCTCCTCCTGCTGTGCATGAAAGGGTGCAAAAACTTAGGAAAAATGGTGTTATAAAGGGAAATCATGCAGTTTTAGATGGACCTAGCTTAGGGTGCTCGTTATTAAGCTTTCTACATGTTGAATCAGAAGGTTCTGTTAGGATGGATGCGCTAAATGAATTTTATTCGATTGCAGACGTTGAAGAAATACACTCGGTTGCGGGCGAAACGAATATTATATTTAAAGTCCGTACTAGGGATTCAATTGCTTTGGAAGCGCTAATTGAAAAAATTCACGCTATTGATTTTGTTAAGAAAGTTAAATGTTTTGTTGTTCTTAGCTCTAAACTTGAACGTGGCCCTAAACCAGAAACAGATGACCTTTCTTAGCTACTCCTAAATTCAGACAACAAGTGCGATACGGCAAAGCAGGTATAAAAGAAGCCAACTGCTGAAGTTGGTATGATTCTTCTTACCACAAAAACATGCTTAACAGGACACACAGGTTAAGAAACCAGTAAAATCAAGGGTTTTAGCATGTGTGATGAGATGGACGCTCCTCATTACGGCGTCAATGCGCCAAACTGTATGTACCAAACAACAGTTATATAACAATTCGAATGGGTGTATTGTGTAACCCTTGTTAAATTTATATAAAGTTCCCTAAAGATAGCTAAAAATAAGCTCCTTAAGACTATCGTGTGAAAAAACGACTTATCACAAGGATAACACTAACCTATCTTCCTAAGATCAGCATTCGAAAGTACCCTTTAGAAAAGTACCGTTAAGGAAAGTACTCATCAGAAAGTGTCACTAAAAAAGGATAAGTAACGAGCGGGATAAACAGAATTGGCTAAATGAAACCAAATAAACAAAAATGACAGCATCTTTTCATTGGCTGCTATTTATATACAACATGATCAACTCCCTCGTCCCTGAGGAAGTTATCGAAACAGAGGACGTAAAATAAATACTTGTCCGTATCTAGTGCTTACTGCCCCCAGAAAGCGTCTTCTTGTGCTTGATTTCTCGAATACAGCCAAACTTCAACGATCTTGCCGCCTTCAATACGAATAAGATCCACGCCGGGCTGTTTAAGTTTTATATCGTTGGCTTCGCCAGCAAATTCCACCGTGATTGCAACCCAATCGCCATTAGCCATATAGTGATCGGCACGTGTAATCGCAAATGTTCCCTTAGAGACTTCCATCATCTTGCCCAGCATCGGACCGACTGCGGCCATACCTCGATGTATACCTGAAAACTGGTTGTCTCCTGGCTGATGCCAAACTACGTCTGGTGAAATAATGCTGCCTAACGTCGCTTGATTGCCCAATTGCACAGCTTTTATGTAGGTCTTTGCGATGTCAATATTATTCATAGTGTACTCCTGTGTTGATGTGGTAGTAGATGATGTTTGTGCCATTGCCGGAACATAGCCCCCAGCAAGACCAGCAGTGAGTAAAACGACGCTTAGCACGCCGCGATATTTGATTACTCTGTTCTGCACAGCAGATGTGTTGATGGTTTGATCGGTTTTATTAGTCTTAGAGCTCATTACGCATCCTTTTTAAGGTTGCCGTTTAGGGTTATTATGAGACAATAAAAGCGCAATAAAACGGTAAAAATCGAACTATGAATGATACTTTTGAGACATTTAGAGAAAATACGGAGAAATCTAAGTCAGACCTATCCGCGTCTAAACGACCGAAGACGGAAAGCGTTATTCAAAGCCTGAGCTATCGGCCGAAGTCTCACTATCAGCTTGATTTGGATGTCTTTACTATGGCTGATTTGAGATTACGAGGCAGCAAAGCAAAAGTACAAACGACACATCGATATGAGTTCTACAGCTTGACGGTCATAACAAAGGGTATGTGTTCCCAAATGGTTGATTTTAAGTCAGTCCACTGCAAGCCGGGGTCACTGCTCATACTTCGTCCAGGACAAGCGCATAATTATGGTCATGATGAAGACTGGGATGGCTGGAACATTTTATTCCGCCCCGAGTTTGTCTTACCTGTTTCTAACGCCCCTCGCGAGCTAAAACTCGCCACCAACCCAGACAGACTGCCAGAGCAGATGTTTTTAAATAACCATGAATTGCAAAGAATGACGGACTCAATTCAGCAAATGCAAGAGGATATGCTCATTGATGCCCCACAGGACGATGTACATGCATTATTACGTCATCAACTCTATGCTCTCTTGGCACGGTTAACGATATTGCAAGGCCGCCATCAAACACCCGCGTCTCTAATATCAGCTTCTTCACAACGCTTTACGCGTTTCGAACAGCTTGTGAATGAACGTTTTTCTGATTGGCATAAGGTAAGCGACTACGCAGCGCACCTTGGCTATACAGAAAAGAGCTTGGGACGTGCCGTGACGGCAGCGACAGGCGTCACGGCCAAAGCGTATATTACCGCTCGTATTAATCTTGAAGCAAAGCGCCTGCTCGCGCACACAGACTTGCCCGTCTCTACTATCGCAGAGAGACTTGGTTTTGAAGAAGCCACTAACTTCAGCAAGTTCTTCAAACGTGAAACCGGTGCGCCGCCAGCGGAATTTCGTTTGCAGTACCAAGGTTTAGTTTAACGGGCTGAGGACTTAGAGAACTTTATAAAGCATATGTACTATTACAAAGGAATCAATAGTTGGGCTCTAGCAACTGGTGTTGGTTAAGGGGTGTTAGGATTTTAGCTTTTTAAACCTAATAGCCAGGATATATAACTCTCGCTTAAAAATAATTTCTATATTCTTAGTCTCGATTTACAGGCCAGTGAACGCGTTCTATGCAGTGTAAACGAAGTGCCTGCAAAATCGTTTAAAACTTGTCACTAATAATGAGAAAAGCCAGGTGGTGAAAACCAGCGAAAGCAATTTCTAGGCTTCACGTTTAAGAGCGGTCGAATCAAATGGTACCCAAAGACGTTGCAAAAATTTAAGCAGCGAATACGGGAACTCACCAACCGAAACTGGGGCCTCAGTATGCGCTACCAGCTTTGCTGCGATCTAGATCATTGGATTCGCAGCAAAGTCCGTGTGGCATACTGGCGACGGTGGTGAAAGCCGCACACTAAAGCAAGAAATCTATTAAAGCTTAGCGTGTCGATAAAGTCAGCAGTCGGTTGTGGAATGACAAGCAAAGGCCCATGGCGTAGTTCGAAAACACCAGGAATAAATCAAGCATTGAGCGATTCTTATTTAAAAAAAACCGGATTAGTATCGCTGCGTGATGGATGGATTAAGCTTCACCACTCAAAGTGCGGAGCCGCATGCAGGGTGTTTTGGGGCTGGTACCCGATTATATTAAAAGTGTTCAAACCTAAAGATTGTCTGACCAAAGCATATTATTTATCGGTTTGGACACTTATAAAGAGTTTATCCAAATCGCTTATATTGAGCGCCAACGGGGGGCTCAACCCATCCACTTCGGCCGTATATCTAGCACCAAAATAGCCATTATAAAGTTTGCTCGCCAGATGTAATCCAAGTACCTAGCAGCAATGCTTCATTTCGTCTACGAAGCAGGACCGTGTGGCTATTGGATTTACGGACTTCTCACGAGTTTAGGCCATTGTTGCTATGTCGTTGACCCTTCCTTAATTCCTAAAAAGCCTGGCGAAAAAATAAAGACAGACAACAGAGACGCACTAAAGCTCGCTAAATTGCTTAAAATTGAAGACCTCACACCTATTTACGTACCAAAGCCCGAAGATGAACCGATTCGAGATTTATCACGCACTCGTGAAACCACAATGAAAGATCTTAAAGACGCAAAATATCAACTAAATAGACATTCAGGACACGTAACTGACTCGGGACTTAATTCCTCTAAGCCACCACAAATAATCTTTGCGAATAAAAACTCTGCAGAAATGGGACACGATCAAAATAAAATTTTCCTCAAGTCTTCAAGGTTTATCAGGATATTGAACGATAAACTCTAGCCGTCTCTTGTGCACATCGCGCCCATGAATAGCACATAGCTTGTATCAGCCCTTTTTGAGAATACTCTTTTTGCTTCAGGGGACTCCCAAGAATCTCTGAAATTTTGACATTCAATTCTTCAGTCTCATCTGTCTCGCAAAGCAAGCACACCCCTTTCGCAAACTCAGCCATAGACGTTCCCGCCCGGCAAATAACAGGCACACCGCTGCTCATTGCTTCTAAAACGGGTAATCCGAAGCCTTCATATACGGATGGGTAAGCAAATAATGACGCACCAGAATAAAGCAACAGCAAAGCATCCGCAGAGACATAATGTAAGTCGCGAATAATTCCTTGAGCTTCAAGTGACTTAATACGTTGAAGCATCTCGCTATTGCCCCAGCAAGTACCAAGGGATAAGTCCGCTGAACCGAATCTGGCAGCGCACCAAGCACCAAGCATCAAGCAGAACCTCAACACGTTTTCTCGGTTCAAACGTACCCACGAATAACACATACGACTGATGCGCCAGCCCAAACTAGGAGAGAAACTCATCTGTCAACTCTTGGCTTCGGGGGTGAAACCGCTCATCAGCTCCCAAATAGACTGTTCTGATACGTTCTTCTGGCACATCCAATAATTCTATCAGCTGCCTACGCACTACTTCAGAGTCAGTAATAATGGCGTCAGTTCGGTCGAGTGTCGTGAGGGATCTCTGGAGCGTCAGCGCCCGATAATGCTACTAACTGCAACTGCTCATCCGCACTAAGCAGATTACTCTCGTTAAAACAGTCGACCCGTTCAAATTCGGGAGTTTTAGCAAATTGCCGCAACAGGTTATGGGTATAGCTACCAATCTCCGTTAACTGCGGGAGCAGCGACTCGGTGTTTAATAACAGCTTCAAAACATCTATACCTGCTCACGCCAGTGACCTAATAACTCGGCCAACGTATTCGATAAATCGTAACTGGGCTGCCAACCAGTCAGGGAGTGGATACGAGTGCAATCACCCGCTGCAAGAGGGATATCCGAAGGCCGCATACGCTCTGGATCCAGCTCTACCGCTATTTCCTGAGAGCTCTGTTGCAATAACAGCTTGAGTACATCATCAATCCGGCGAGGCTGCCCAGAGGCAATATTAAATATTCGATCTTCGATATCGACAGTCTTCAATTCCAGCAACGCCACATAGGCGTTGCAAACATCCCTAACATCGAGAAAGTCTCGCTGCGCATCTAGGTTACCCACCTGCAATATCGGCTTCTGCTTACCCGCTTCAATAGCCGCAATTTGTCGAGCAAAAGACGCGGAAACAAATTCTGGTGACTGACCAGCACCGATATGGTTAAACGGCCTGGCAATAGCCCCGGCTAAGCCTTGACGAAAATACTGCTCAATCGCTAGTTCAGCTGCGCGTTTGCTGGCCGCATAAGGGTTCATAGGCTTGCAATCGGCCGACTCCGCCGTTAGCTCTGCAGCTTTGAAAAATTCACCATAGACTTCGGAAGAGCTAACAAAAAGAAAAAAAGCCTCACTACAGTGCGTTTTAACTGCCTCAAGCAAGTGAAGCGTACCCATAACATTCGTTTGCCAGGTTTGTGCTGGTTCACGAAAGCTCGTGGGCACGTGACTCTGAGCAGCCAGATGTATCACATGACTAGGTTTAACCTGCTCGATCACACAAGACACCGCCTTAGCATCATTAATATCAAGAGTGACCCATTCCGCTGCACTGCCCGCATGGGAAGATGCTAACCTAGAAGCACAAGTCACACGGTAGCCTTTAGCCAGCAGTATAGGCAACAGAACTTTACCGACAAAACCGCAAGCACCAGTTAAAAATACATGCTGATTCACAAGCACTCCGAGTTAATAGTTCCTAATAGATTGCACATTTAGAATGAAAAACCCGCCTCATTACGACGCAAGTCCGCCTTCACCATCATCTGACACAACTCTTCTAATGTAGTTGTTGGCTCCCAGCCCAAATCATCTTTTGCCTTTTGCGGATTACCAATTAACAAATCAACCTCTGCCGGCCGATAGAACTGTGGATTCACCTTAACGACAACCTTATTGGTCACAATATCAATAGCAACTTCATCCTCCGCTTCACCCTCAAAGCGAACATCAATTCCAGCCGCCTTAAATGACATAGTCACAAAATCGCGTACAGTCTCGGTGCGGTTAGTTGCAAGCACATAGGTATCAGGCTTATCGGCTTGCAACATCAAATACATGCCTTCGACGTAATCTTTAGCAAAACCCCAGTCACGTTTTGCATCCATATTACCAAGCTCCAAGGCATCTAACTTACCCAACTTAATTTTGGCAATTGAATCTGTAATTTTACGCGTTACAAACTCTTGACCTCGCAGAGGAGATTCGTGATTAAACAAGATTCCACTAGCCGCAAAAATATCGTAAGACTCACGATAGTTAACTGTCATCCAATGAGCGTAAAGCTTGGCTACCCCATATGGACTGCGCGGATAAAAGGGGGTCGACTCTTTCTGAGGAATTTCCTGAACCTCACCGAACATCTCTGACGTAGATGCCTGGTAGAAACGTATATTCGGGTTAACGATACGAATCGCTTCTAACAAATTTAATGGGCCAATGCCTGTGATCTGAGCAGTAGTATGCGGCTGATCAAATGAAACACCCACAAAACTTTGCGCAGCTAAATTATATACCTCGGTAGCCTTAGTTTCTTGCAGTAAGCGAATACTGGCCCCTAGATCCGTTAAATCGTATTCAATTAGATGGAGATTATTATGCCTGTCTATCCCCAACTCTTCGATACGCCAAAAATTGACCGAACTGGTGCGACGATAGGTTCCATATACCTTATAACCTTTATTCAATAGGAGTTCAGCCAAATAAGCGGCATCTTGACCTGTAATCCCTGTAATAATTGCTGTTTTCATTTTTACCTTTAGATTTCAATTTAACCAAACTGGTTGTAACCCAAAACAATATCGATAAGCTGTTGTGCACTTTGCTACCAAGTCAACCAAGGCATATCATCTGATCGCGGAGCTTTAGATTTGGTATTTAATTCTAACCAGTTCGTTACAGCCCCAGCAATGTCTTGCGGATTTTGTGAATCTTTGAAATAGAATGCATATTCGGTCGCCACTTCACGGAAGACTGGAATATCTCGGGCAACAATAGGTAATTTATATTGAGCGGCTCCAATGAGCGGCAGACCGAGTCCTTCAGCCTCACTTGCCGCGATCAAGCAAGAGCTGGCCTCATAGATCTTTTCCAAATATTCATCGCTAATACCCTCAAGCCAAAAAAGTTTCCGATTGTACTCTGTAGAAGATTTAATTTTGTCAAAAAACTCATTCATGTTCCAGCCCTGTTTCCCGACAAAAACCAGATTAACATCAACACCTTTATCCCAAATCAGCTGGAATGCAGCTAAGGACTGGGCATAGCCTTTACGTGGCTCGATTGTCCCCACCATTAAAAAACTAATATCCTGTTCTATTGACCCGACGGTTGTTAAGTAATCGTCCGGACATCCTTTTGTCGGCACGCAAGAGCCAATGTCTGCACCCAAATGAAACCAGTCAATACTGAAAGAGCTAAGATCTGCATCTGTATTTTTCTTAGCCCAGACAGTCAGCTCATCCGCAACTGATTTTGAAATACAAACCGTGCCATCTAATTTAAAGACTGCCTCTAACCAAAGTTTGTGATTTAATTCAACTTCATTTTCAGCAGGAAAGTAAGACGGAAAAAGGATCGGTAAAAGATCGTAAGTTACAGTCTTAATCTCGACTCCATCACGCCTTAAATCATCATATATACCTGAGAGCATTACATGATATAGCCCCCCCGACATGAAATCCACAATCAGTAAAAAATCGCTAGGGGCGCGATCAATTGGCTCATTAACTGCCCTCTCACTAGAACGCCCCATAATCTGAGAAGCCCATTGTCTCGTGTAGCGATAATGCCAACCGCCACCTTTATCCGATAGATATACAGGCTCAATCCGATATTCCGGAAGGTCCATTTCAATCAAAGCTCTAACAATAGAACAGACTACCCTCTGAATACCTGTACGTATATCATTTTCCGCTGTTGGAGTCACATCAACAAATAGCTGTCGCTTTGCGGTTCGCAAAGGAAAATTTCGCGACAACCGCTCAGCGATATCGACACGTTCATTGACTCCCAGTGCTGGGGGCCAAGACGGGCTATCTCTTTCATTAAAAATTGAGCGTCATGTAAAGATAAATTTCTATCGTGCTCAATAACTTCCGCATACCGCTTGACACAATATTGAGGTGAATGCTTTGACCTTATTGTTTGCGCAGCATGTACACCTATAGGTTGACGTTCATCTTCACTACTCCATAAACGCTCCAATGCAAAGCATAAATCACTATTGAAAAGCTTATGATACAAAACCACAACATCATTATCGGAAATCTCAGCCATTGACCCGCGGGCATTGACGATTGTGGCGAGGCCATCATTCATGCAATCAAGCACTGCAGCTGAAGTTTCACCACGAAATTCAGAGCGCAGCTGCACCGCTACATCTGCAGCACTCAAGTAATTATGGTACGTTATATCGTCAACCCATCCGGTAATAACTATATTTTCATGGCCTTTTATAGCATCGAGAACAGATTCCCCATAACTATCATTAGGTAGCCCACCAACAAAAATCAGCTTGCATTCTCTCTGGTTAGCAAGTGGGGATGAGAGCCAAGTCTAGATCAACCGAATATTCAATTTATTCCGCCCAATAAAACCAAAGCTGCATACAACAAAGTCACCCGACTTAAGTCCCAAACTTTTTCTAACTTCCGTTTTATCCGCCAAGTAAGCGGGCTGCCGCAATAATGGAATAACATGACAGGCACTAGATTCGATATTACTGTAATATTTTCTCGCTAGCATTTTTGCAAAAGCAGAGTGAACAACAACACTTTTTGATTTCTCAAAAACATCGAAACGCAGTAAGTATATCATCTGAGTTATTAACACCTTCAGCGACTGTCCTATAGCCACTAGAGAAATAAAGCGCTCGTTCAAACCAAAAGCTCTACCTTCATGGATGTGCATGTGATAAGCCAAGTCACCCAAATAGAAATTATGTAACACAACAACGCCTGGAACTCGCTCTAAGAGGGCGTACATATAAGAGTGAAAATAAGAATTACCAAAATGGTAAATAACCCGCTCATATAACTCACTATTTGTGATAAGGTACTCTGGCGTATAAACACCGCAATTATCTGTAATCCATGCATCCTCAATGAATTCTCTATCGACTATCACATCCACATCATAATATTGGCTTAAGGCTGGAATTAACTCCGCGCTATAAAATACAACGCCACTTTTTCTGGAGGAAGCGGCGAAACAAACGCTAGTTTAGGTCTTTCTCCTGCCTCTAACAAAGCATCAATAGCGCTTTCAGCGTTAATCTTCGCTTTACAGAAATCAGTTATGATCTTTAGCCGTTCAGATACCTTTAATTCGTTGGACGCCAATGCATCAAGTGCATATATACATTCATGATCAGTGGCACCCGCTAACGTTATTGTGGATTGAGTTGCTAAAGTCACAACCGGATAAGAAGGCGATCCGACAGAAAATACTCCCCCTGTACCGTTGTTGTTAATATCCCCAGGAACCAAAACAACATCAGGGACTAAACTAAAGATTGCAAATTCACGTATCAACTTACCAACCTGGCAGTTCCACGAAGAAGCCTCTGAAATTTCCGGTGGAACGCCTAAAAGACACCCACTACATAGAATCAGGAAATACTTCCCAGCTCTATAATCAAATCTATCGATTTAAAACCAGAGGTTAAACTGCCTATCTTGGAAATTCACAGTGAACCGGAGACTATTCTCAGTTTTCACGCGAGAAGCGGCCTCATACCACTCACATTGTATGACCTTAGATCCGTTTAGGAATGATGGGGGATTATCAGGAAATTAAATTACGCGAGTAGCCTAGTGCACCTTCGGTTTGGTCTGGCTTTAGGATTTGAGTGCGAATATTCCTTTATGCTTGCTTCCGCTCCTACGATACTGCTTGAGTTTGATTCGAACTGAGTTGCAATCGTTATCCAATTTTCGTGAGAAATGCCTACTCTTTGTAAAATAGGCGAAAGTGATAGATCGATTGACCCTCTTTTATCTTCGCGAACAATACGTCCAGTCAGATCAACAAGATCAAGGTAGTCTTTGAGTTTAAAAGCAATTCCAGTCGGTTGGTTTTCTCTTTCGTTGCCGATAAATGGCATCAACTCTTTTGGTTGCTCTGCACGCTTCGCTGACTTAACTCGTTTCTTTACGCTGGTAAATTGAGAGGTTTCAGGCGTGTCTGCGATATTCGCTCTAAGTGGATTGAGATCGACATACGCCATGCAAGCAATTAACGCAGCTTCATCCAAGAGTGCCTGAGACTTGAAGCGCCCTTCCCAGAACCGGCCTGTACAATTATCTTCAAAATTTGCTTGCCTTGCTATTGGCTCACTGAGATTCCTCATGAACCAGCTAATATCCATGAGCCGTTGACGATAAGTCTCGGCTGTCACTTCCAACATTTCCATCACAGCCTTTGGCAGCTCTTCACCTCGGATGTACTTCTGAGTGAGCACTGTTCCCTTATGGAGTTTGTGCCAGCGCTCAATCACTTCACGAGTTGTCCAGTCCTTGGCGTCTTGCGCATTCACATGCAAAACAACATGAATGTGGTTACTCATCACAGCATAGGCACACACATCGATGGCAAATATTTGAGCAAGAAATAAAAGACGGTTTTCGATCCAACCACGACGATGTTCAAAGCTTTTGCCCGTGACGACATCCTCTCCACAAAGAAAAGCGCGGCGAACACAGCGAGAAATACAATGATAATAAGGAGTATCAGACAAGCTGACCTGTTGACTTCTTGGGCGCGGCATACGGAAATTCCTTTTTCCAAACAAAATACACTGTTTATTTATACAGTTTAATGTATGCACCGTCAAATCGAATGGGTGTCTTGTGTAACCCTATTTTGTCGAAATAATACAAATTAATACAAATTAATACAATCCTAATCTTACAGTTTTTAATGAGCAAGGTCTTTAGCACTATTTACTTGTGTTAATTAGCCATATTGCGAAAACTTAAAACAATGGGTAGATGGTATCGCTAAAGACCAATATCAGAACTGTGATATTTTTTGATGAGGTTTAGCTTAGATTATATTTGTTTAATCTCTATTGTTAATTCCTACTTGGAGCCACCTTTGCACCTCCTCTTACCAGGCAGCTGCTCTTTACTGATTTGTGCCTTTATTACCATTGCACCTGCCCTAAGCAAAAAGAGCCACAAGAGTCCTTAAAGTGATCTATTTGCTAGGTTTGCCATTGCCACTATATGCCATTACTTGATTGACCTCTGGTTGTGCTCGGCCAGTTTCCTTCTGAGTCTGGATTCATTAAGCCCATGCTGCACCAACTTTTCACCGCCCTTCCCATTCAGTCGTATAGGTTAGTCTATCGATGCCCCCTATTTTCTTCTCTTTAAGTTAGTTCACCACCGCAGATTGCCCTCACATCAACCGACTTTAACAAGCACTCTTGTTGATCTTAGAAAAGAACATAACAGCGACCACTAGAGCGGTCGCTGTTTAACGTGATGGCGTTTAGGCTACTTTAACTTGATAGCCTAAACTCTCGCTTTGCTAGCTTAAATGGTGGACTGGCTCCATGCCATAAACCGGGGTTTCTATCCCTTCCATACGGGCTTTGAGTTGTAGTGATAAATATTGCGAATAATGTCTGGATTGATGCAAGTTACCCCCATGAAACCAGAGCGCTTCTTGATGAGTGGGCTTCCACATATTGCGAAGCTCTCCTTCCCAAGGTCCAGGGTCTTTCGCTGTGTTTGAACCCATCCCCCAGCATTTACCCACTTTATCGGCTACGTCTTGAGAGATGATCTTCGCGGCCCAACCATTCATTGAACCAAATCCTGTGGCGTAAACGATCAAATCGGCTTCGAGTTCTGTGCCATCTGTCAGCACAACGGATTTTGGTTTAATGCGTTCAATGGAAACACCCGATTTTAGTTTAATATCGCCATTGGCCACCAAATCAGATGCCCCCACATCGATGTAGTAGCCCGAGCCACGACGCAGATATTTCATAAATAGTCCCGAGCCATCTTCGCCAAAATCAAGCAAGAACCCGGCATCCGTTAAGCGCTGATAAAAGTCTTTATCCTTTTCTGCAACCGCTTGATAAGCGGGAATATGGAACTGTGGCATGATTTGAAACGGAATGGACGCGAAGGTCATATCTGCCTTATAGGTTGTCATGCCATTTTCAACCGCTTCTTCTGAGTATAACCCCCCTAAGACGAGCTCCATCAGGGAGTCAGATTTGATGATATGCGTTGAAGAGCGTTGGATCATGGTGACATCCGCTTCGTTTTCCCAAAGTGCACAACAAATATCATGGGCAGAATTGTTACCTCCTAATACAATGCATTTCTTACCTTTGTAAGCTTCTCCGCCAGGGTGTTTGCTGGAGTGGTGTTGCTCCCCTTCAAACGTATCCATACCAGGGATTTCTGGTATGTTCGGAATACCAGACATACCTGTTGCTAAAACAAGCTGTTTGGGGCGAAGTGTCAGAGCGACACCATCTCGTTCGACACTGACCACCCACTCTTGTTTTTCTTCATCAAATTGTGCATTCGTGCAACGAGTTGAGCCCCAGTAGTTTATTTCCATAACCTTGGTGTACATCTCCAGCCAATCACCTATCTTGTCTTTGGGAGTAAATACGGGCCAGTTTTCAGGAAAAGGAAGGTATGGCATGTGGTCATACCAAATGGGGTCATGCAGGGATAGCGACTTATACCGATTACGCCATGTATCCCCAGGCTTTGGTAAAGCATCAATTACGATGGTTGGAACATCTAGTTGGCGCAGGCGAGCCGCTAATCCAATACCGCCTTGCCCACCTCCGATGATGAGACAATATGGTTGCTCTGTGTAGCCAAGTGTCATCTCTTCATGTTGGCGTTTTTCAAGCCATGTTTGACGATTTTTATTGGCACCATGTTCTGCGCCTTTTGGACGACGTTTGTTACGCTTTTCTGGATAATCTGTGAGCTCGACCATGGTGGTTAAAAACGTCCAAGCAAGCCCATCACGCAAACGAAGGTAGGCACGACCTTTAGCAACAGCGGTATCAAACGTAATCCAAGCATCAATAACACCGTCTTTTTCGGTGACGTCTTCATCCAATTGCCAGTTTGTAGGGCGGATATGGCTAACCGTTTCGTTGATCATGTCACGGATAGCCGTACGACCTTCTAATGTTTTTATGTTCCATGTAAATGCGACCAAGTCTCGCCAGTATCCATCCTCTTCAAACAGAAATGCGGCATCGCTGGGAGTATTTGAATGAAATGCACTCGATAGTTTTTCAAGCCATTGGGTAACCGTGACATTGGGTTGATGTGTTGTGCTCAGCGCTGATTGCTTAGTTGCTGACTGGGTCATAAGTATCTCCATTGCAGATTATTGTTTTTGTTACTGCGTTTGCCTAAAAAGACAACCAACTCAGATCCTTTTGCATGTACGCTTGAATCGTGCTGGTTAATTACAAGAGCAGCATGCGTGCCAACAATCTGTTTTAATCATGATCACACTTACAACTTTATGATTCTTAACACTTTACTCTGAAAGGTATGGTTATCGCTCGATGATGTAATAAGTTTTTCTGTTTTCCAGATGATTACACCTGTCACACTTTTTATTACAGGTGTAACGCTGAATGTTACAGGTGAGATCTTGAGTTTTCGGCGGCGAAAGAGGTTGTTGCAAAGAAGGCTAGAAAGGTTCTTTCTTCGGGGTTAGACTCAAGACAGTCAAAAATAACTATAAATAGACCAAAGCTAGGTATCAGCATGAGCAATATGAGTCAGCAACGCCGTCATATAGAAACGATATTGCGTTATGACGGTCACCGATTGAACGGTAAAAGCGCGCTTCCCCCAGAGTTGATTGGCCGCTCTTGGCAACGCTGTATCAACGAGTATGGTTTGGATCCTAGTCGACCTAGACCGGCACGCATTGTGACTCAGCAGACCTTGCTAGAACATCAAGACTCGGTGGATGAGTTGTTAAATGTTGCACGTGCGGGTGTAGAGCAATTATTCACACAAATTGCAGGACTCGGTTATGTTTTATTGCTTAGTGATTACCGAGGTATCACTGTTCAATTTTTGGGGAATAAAAAAGATGATGATCGACTGCAGAAGGCAGGACTTTATTTAGGTGCGGATTGGAGTGAGCAATACGCAGGTACATGTGCTGTGGGTACCTGCATCCAAGAGCAACAAGCGCTAACGTGCCACCGTACCAATCATTTTGATAGCTCTCATATTGGCTTAACCTGTACCGCCGCACCCATCAAAGACCCTTTTGGCCAACTCTTGGCTGTTTTGGATATTTCTGCGTTAAATTCATCTCGTTCGCCTGACAGTCAAAATTTTGCGCTGCATTTAACTCAGCTCTACGCTCGACTGATAGAAGATGCGTATTTCTTGCGGCGCTATCGACACAGCCTGATATTCAAATGCGATCAATCGCGTGAGTTAGTACAGGTAAATGGACAACTGCTATTCGCATTAGACGAACAAGGTCAAGTGTTAGCGGCAAACACAGCAGGACGTCGTTTATTGTCACAATGCCAAGTCATTGGCCAACAATGCATTTCGCTACCAACATTGTTGGAGTGTCAATGGCGGGATATTTTATCCATTACATACGAAAGTAAAGATGGTATACGCGCTTTTCGTTTAACGGGCACTCAGCAAACTTTGTTCGGTATGTTGATCGAACCAACTATGAACACGCCTTACCAAAAGCACCTTTCCAGTAATCTCACCGATACAGAAGAATCTGTTCCCAGCCTAGACTGTTTGTGTGCCGATGACCCAGCGATGCGAAAAACCATTCGCTTGGCTAAACATTTACGCCATAGGGATATGAACTTACTGATTTTAGGAGATACAGGAACTGGTAAAGAAGTGTTAGCCCAAGCGCTTCATGTTAGCAGTAATCGCTCCGACAAGCCTTTTGTTGCTGTTAATTGCGCGGCAATCCCAGAATCGTTGATTGAAAGTGAGTTGTTTGGCTATGCCCCTGGAACCTTTACTGGGGGGCGAGCAAAAGGGGCAAAAGGGTTAATTCAACAAGCGGATGGCGGCTCTCTCTTTTTAGATGAGATTGGGGATATGCCACTGCATTTACAAACACGCTTACTGAGAGTGTTAGCCGAAGGGTTGGTTTTACCATTGGGCGCGTTACAACCTATAGAGGTCGACATCCGCGTATTAGCGGCTACACATTGTGATTTGTTACAACGCATAACCGACGGACGTTTTCGGGAGGATCTGTTCTATCGTTTAAATGGAGCAACATTAAAGCTGCCAACGCTGAATGCACGCGCAGATAAGCAATATTTAATTCAGGTGTTATTGAAAAAGATTAATCCAGACGTGAGATTACGGGCTGATGCCATGAGTGCATTATTGGCATACAACTGGCCAGGCAATATTCGTCAGCTTAAAAATGCGCTAACGTTTGCGGAAGCTGTCTGTGCAGGCGACGAGATTACGGTCCAGCACTTACCCGAAGAGTTTATCACTCATCACCAGCATCTGAATCAAACACTCCCCGAGATCCAAGCGACGACGCATTATGCTGCCATCTCTAAAAACCTCCCCCAGCAAGCGGAACAACCCTCTTTATTGGACTTACTTCAACAGCATCGATGGAACGTATCCTCTGTAGCCAGGGTATTGGGTGTATCACGACCTACTGTCTATCGACGGATGGTAAAACAGGGGGTTGTACAGCCAAAGAATTGGTAAATTTTACCCTCTCTGGCTGATCTTATCACATAGCCATTTATGAACTTCCTCTTCAATCCAAGCGACGGCCCTAGGTCCTAGCTGAATGGGTTTTGGGAAATTGCCCTTTGACATGTAAGCATAGATTGACGATCTAGAAAGCCCAGTTGTGTTGATGACTTCGTTTAATTTCATGACTCGCATATTGATGCCCTCGTATTGATTCATCAAAGTGCGTTGATGTAAATTTTTACAGAAATGGACTGTTAAACACCTAACAGACACCCACTACATAGAATCAGGAAACACTTCGAATGGGTGTCCTATATAAACCGGTTTAAGCACTAAGCTAATACAATCTAAAAAATTATGATTACAATGCAAGTCGAATAAACATCCTATCGATAGCATGTAACCTTTCGGATTTTTTGTAGTACATGCGAATATATCTAGACAATGTTTCAATACTTGATGAACTCACGCGTTCAGTAACTAGCTTTTCCAGAGTTTCTATTGCTATCCCCATTTCCTCTAAAGCTGAGAATGCTGTAGGCAAGTGTGAGTTTTCAAATATATGAACCAAGTACCCAAAATCAGTCACAACCTTAATATCCAATTGGTCAAATTGGTAATTTAGCAAATCTTGTAAAAGCATTAGGGCTCTAGGGATTGAGTGTTTAAAAATGTTTCGAGCTATTTTAAACTCCCAGTCAGTACCCTCAGAAACTCGCTGAACCCCTTCTCGGTGACTGTATATATATTTCAGCCTTTCACGAATATAATCGGTATGGCTCTCGGCATAAATATACCAAGCCATTCTATTTTTTAACTCGTCATTATCTTCGAAGTGTAAGCTTAACTTTTGAAGAGCTCCCGCTTCTAAAATTTTTATAAATTGAACAAGCAGTTCTAAGTTATAACTATCTGGAGTTTTCTTTTTCGATAGAAGTTTCATATCTTCAATGGAAAGCTCAGTAATGAAACTGTATGCAGATTCGATGCTAAGAACATTGTAAGAAGCGTGCTTTCTAATTAAATCTAATGGCACTTTGGAAGACATATCAAATTGAGAAAGAGATTCACGGCTCATATCAGTCAGATGCTCGCTTTGAATTCCAGCAAGCAGGTTCAAAGGTGTTTCGACATTCTGATGCCCGAGAGGTAATTCAACTACGTTGGATTGAAACTCTCTGCTTGGAAGGGATTCCAAACAGAATACGTTACCTATCAGATGCTGATTCATTCGGCCTGCTCGACCTGCGATATTCTTATGAGTAAAGTCATCAATAGATGCGTTAGCTCTTCTATTATCATAAATTACTACATTTTCAGCTACCGTATTTACACCTTCTATTAATGTCGATGTACATACTAAGTACTTGATTTTATTTTTATTAAAAAGGTCTACAGTTTTTTGCTGTAATGCACGTGGCAAAGCTCCGTGATGAACCCCGATACCAAGTTTTAAGGCTCTAGAGTAGCACCAGTTACTACCATAAAACCTTTTTAACCAACGGTAATAATTTTTAATTTCACGAGAAGGTTTATCAAAACAAATATAATCCATTGAAGTGACAACCTGATCAATCGACTTTTGCGATCTGCAATAGATGATAGTCTGTCCTTTATAGGTTTCTAATATTTTTTTTAACTGACTATTCTTAGAAGCAACATCATTTGGTTTGATGTTGTATTCATTAACATTTAATGCAACAGTATTGAAATCAGATGGAACAAATACATATTCTTTTTGTAAAGCATCCATCCCACGCATAGCGTCTATATATGGGCCAATCATGTAAAATTGTTTAGAGACGGATAGCAATTTACTTAGAGCAATATTCAAAGAAATCGCTCTTGATTTATCTTCATGGCTAAATGCTAGTTTATAGAACTCATCTACAACAAAGAGGTCTATATTCTGTAAGTCCTCTCTCTCATTGACACGTTCTTGTGTTAGAACATAAATAGTTCTATCTTTTCGACGTTCCTGTGAACCATGATGGATAACTTGGAACTTTCTACCAAAATTTTTTTGAATGCGTCGCCTTGTTTCATCTATTAATGCAATGGTTGGTACGACGACGACTAACCGATTAAATCTATTGCTTGCAATCAATGAATCGACAATAGCGCTTTTCCCCATGCTTGTGGGCGCACTCAGAACTACATTCTTTCCGGAAATTAAAAGGTTGTAAATCTTTGCCTGCATCGAGTGAAAAACGAAATCTGGACTAATTTCACTTTGGTACAGTTGTAACAGCAGCTCTATATCAGGTGCTTTAGTTGAAGAAAAAAACTTTATTAAGTACGGGTACAAGCCTGCTTTTCGAACTAGGTTTTTTAGTAGTTGACTTTGACTTTCAAATTTATCAAATTCATCAAGTGCGCGAATTACGTACTCCCTGCCAATTGATTTATGACTAGGAGACGATAAACACTTATTAGCATGTTTTAAGTACATAAATGGGCTTAAAACGTCGTTTCGAACATTTTCAATACATACTTTTGGGTTTAGGTTAAACATCATACTTCCTCTACCACTTTTCTTACTGAGGATTTAAGCGTGTCAATAGAAGGGATTGGGCATAGGTATACGTATATATGTAGGTCTTCAAAAAAATCATCTTTTTCAATGAGAGAGTCAATTAATTTTTGAAAGTGAGAAATAACTTCCGCTTCTAGTTCTACCAAATACTCTTTAGACATTTCACATTGGTTGCATTTTAGTATATCTGTCTCATAACCTAAAAAGAAAGCAAACCGAAAGCGCGATATGTGCTCATCTAAAGATGTATTTGATTGCAAAATTTCATCAATATCATGCTTAAGTAAGTAACTATCTTCTTTATCCTCTAATATTTTTTCATTTCTGGAGCTAAATGCATCAGACTCGAGTAATTCATCGAATTTTTCTACAATTTTCTCTAGTGAACCGTCTACATCTCCTTCGATAAGGTGACTAAAGCCCATGATTAATGAGTCTGGCTCATGATCATTGAGTAGAATATGTACATTGTCAAAAGAAGTGCCTTTTTCATCGTCGATATAAAGATGTGCTGGTATAGGTTGAGAGTTGTAGCTTGTACGTATAGTTGAGTGAAGCAAAACGTTGGCTATTAAGCTGTCTAACGTAGATAGAATATGTGCTTTTTTTGAGGCATAACTTTGAATTTTATCTTCTAATTTTTCAGGGGATTGATCTGCAATTTCACTAGGGCGAAGTAATACCTCTGGCAACCACTTTGTGATCCCCTTTGAAATGCTCTCATACTTGTATTTTTTTCGGTGGTATTTTCCTTTAATTCCCCTGCAGGATTTATCACCTTCAAGCCTGTATAGGTTATCATCAGTTAAAAAAGTATCTAGAATTGCAGTTAGCTTAGCACTATCGGTGGTATATACTTTTAACTGATTTCGGGCTTGATTGCCGTAGTGTTCGACCTCTTTCTTAAACCAATAAATAAAGTCTTTCCTAGTATAAGTTTTTTGATCTTCACTCCGTAATACAATAGAAGTCGCACTTTTTTCAATTAGATTTGTAAGCAAATCATTCAGAATTCGCTGTGGGTCACGCGTAGGGTTTAAATGCACTCCACAATATTCATAAGCCACAGTCGTTATTATTTTAAATGCAGCTAGTTTGATTTGTTCATCAGTTGCAATAACTTGCCAAGTAGCATGGTCCAACCAATACTCCACATTGTTTCCATTCGGGGATTCATAGTCCCTTAAGGCTCCTCGTAATGACTTGAGGATACCCTCTCTTCGTGGATTTCCAGAACGTTCACTCAGAGGTATTTTAAGATATGATAAATTTGCGTAAACATCACGAGGAGTAACAATACGAAATAACCCATTTAAATGTTCTGCATCGCAGTCTAATGATTTATGTAGAATAGAATCATTATTGTACTTTTTTCTCTCCCTTCCCGTCTTAGTTTTGGTTGTTTTATATGATGCCTTGGTAAATTCACTGAGTTGCCAAGACTTGTCTGCTTTAGTTGTTTTTACTTGGATATATTCAATGTGATCGTCATAAATGATGTCTATATCATCTGATACTTCGCATCGGACTTTTTCAATACTTTTGTCATCCAACATTTTGAGTGTGTACAGGGCTGCAACATAATCTTGATACAAAAAGCCTTTTTTTGCACCAATACCACCACTATCTGATTTCGGCATATTATTCCCTATCAATAAGTTCCCACTAGCCACTAACAAAAATAAATGACATACAATGTAATACGAAATTAAATTTTCAACTAAAGCTCAGTGCTTATAACAATTAAGGGTTATAAGGCGGCGCAGCCGCAGCTATAAGAGTCTGTTGAACTGCCGCGTCTTTGTATAGGGAATTTGCTTTTTTCATGATGCGACCTTCCCTGTGTCTTTGCGGTGTGTTTTCGAGTGCTCTTGACCTTAAATTAGGCTAAGAAGACTCTTTGTAATCGTTTTTTATCGTCTATATCTATAGTTTTACCCAGATCCTAGGCAATTGGCAAGCCTAACCCCTCAGGCTCTTTGACCTGATTCTATTTTCGCTGACGTTCATGTTCGTTTTATGCCACCAGCCTGTTCTTAATCTTTTTCGATTCCAGCGGTTCGAGGAGACTTCACCTATGTAGTGTGCCGACGCGTCACCGCATACTGGACAATGACAACATCCCGTTACAGGTGTGTCCTGTTGGGTGCTTTTTTCTTCCGGCTCCTTTTTATCTTTTTCCGGACGGGGCGTGTCTTGTGCTCGTATTTTTTCAGGCGTGACCAGATATGAAAATGATAGCTTGGCCAATTAATATAGACCATATTGATAGCCATAGGTTTACAATGCTGATTAAAATTATTCGCTTTATAATCGGTTTATAAAGCCGCATATAAATAAAAGTAGCGCCAACAATACAAAAAACTATGGATATGGGGATTAGAATTACTTCTGACATTACTAGGTTCATAAATACCGCTGGTAATGTCAGAAGTAGCCATAAAGATAGAAAGCCACTAATGCCACAAATATGGAAAAGAAACGTTTCCGCAAAATCTAGTCCATAAGCATTCGGCTCGATATATAAAACAGAAAAAAAACCGGGAAGCAAAAAAATAAATAGCTGTATAAGCAAATATTTGACACGATCATTCATATGATTCTACTTCAAGATAGTAAGCGAGTACTCGTAAACCTAACTCACGTATTTAACAGGTGATTTTTAAGAACCTTGTTTTCGCCACTTAGGAGTGTTATTAAATCGCTGTTCGCTATCTAGTATCTAGTTTCTAGTTTCTAGTTTCTAGTTTCTAGTTTCTAGTTTCTAGTTTCTAGTTTCTAAAAAACTAGATACTAGATAGTCGAGAAACTTCAAATAGTAACAAAAAATATGTTCTTTTCTTCATGTGGCCTCGGTGTTTTTGTGTCGTATTTCACTTATAGATATGAATATTTTTACTTTTATCATAGAAACTTAGCAAATCCTATCCTTCTTTGCTTTCCTACCGAATACGAGTATTCGACAACTCAATTGGTTACATGACTAAACTCCGACCAACAAAGTGCTCAGAAATGGGCTATCGCAAGGTTATATATATTTTCTATTCACCCAAAAGAAATTGCAAAAAAGATAGGAACGAAAAATGAAAGGATTGAAATCAAAAAAGCCGCTTAAGAAATGAATCCTAAGCGGCTTTTTTAAATAATGGCGGTGAGCAAGAGATTCGAACTCTTGATGCCTTTCGACATACACACTTTCCAGGCGTGCTCCTTCGGCCACTCGGACAGCTCACCATAACTTTTTGAATTGTTCGTCGCAATTCGTGCGGCGTATAATATTGATGAAGCTATTGAATTGCAACTATTTTTTCTAAGTTTATGAACAATTATTAAAGATTATTCTGAGACCCACTCAAAGCGCCCTTCTAGGTCAACTGGTTTCACTGTAGCAGAAGACGTCTCTGGCGTACCGACGTAGATTAAGCCGACAATTTGATCTGTTTTCTCAAGCCCTAATAAGCCGTTTGTTTGTTCTGTGAAGCAGGCTGGCCCCGTACGCCACATTGCACCGTATCCGAGTGCGCTTAATCCCAGTAATGCTTGTTGAGCCGCCGCGGACACCGCCATGATTTGTTCAGCCGCAGGGATTTTTGGATGCTCTACAACGTGTGTGTAAACAAGCAATACTTGTGGTGCTCTGAAGGCTTTTTTAATAAAGGAGTCTTTTTTATCTTCTGGCAGGGAGTCGACTTCTGATTTCGCGTGCTGCCAGTATATTTCGCCAACTTTTTGGCGCCCTTCTCCCTCATAGACTTTGAATCGCCATGGCTTTAGACCGCCATGATCGGCAGCGCGGCTGGCGGCCTCTAGCACGTCTTTCCATTCTTCTTTCGTCGGGGCTGGTGTGCTTAATTTGGGTTCAGATACGCGATTGCGCATAAATGTTATAAAATCTTTACTCATAGAGTCTTTCTTTCCGTTAAGATTAATAAATACCATTCACCGCCATTAATGAAATACAAGTTGAGTCAGGCAACAGGTTAAACGCCGCGAATCTATGAGCAGCGGTTTAACGAATACAAAGAATGACGTTTTAGGAAGTGTATCTGACACTGTAGACGATGTATATGCAACTGGTTTTCATTAACGTCGTTACAATGAGGAGTTGGGAGGAATAAATGGAAAAGTGGCAACTTTGGGTACTATTAGAGAGTTCAACGGTTTTTGCGCTCTTGACGGCTTTGTTCGTTTGGCGCATTCGAGTGTTAAAAAAACGACTTGAGGACAATCAAGAATCAGCTCAAGCAGATGACGCTTCGTCCGCTTCTACTAGTGACATTGAGACATCCAGTCACGACACATCCGAACCTGACCTCACCGCTTCCTACCAACGCTTGGGGGCTTTTATTGAACGCCAAGTCAGTCACGCGGTGGAATCAGTTAAAGCCAAACTGCACGAAAAAGACGAACTTGGAACCACAAAATTCAAAATATGGGGCACGCTTCTAAAAGCGGAAAAGGCTATTATCATTAATGATAATAGCCAAAACCCTCGCCCTATTTTAAATCGCTTCCTTGCTAGCATTCTGGCAGCACTCGACTTTGAAAGCCGTAATACAAGTAAATCCGACCTAGAACAGAATCTAGAAGAACTAGATCAAGAGTTCATGCAAGCGGGTGAGGTACTGCTGACGAAGGAAAACCTCATCGCAAATCAAAAAGAGCTGCATGAAGATCTTCGCACTAACATTGAACGGACAAAAAAACGTATTGCTCAACTGTCTATCAAAGAACGCGAGTTAGAACGATTAAAATCAGAGCAAGTTAAGCTGCGTGAGCAAATCAATTCAGTTAACAGTCATTCAGCGCACTCATACGATGTAACAGCCGAGCCGACTACGCCACCAGTACAATCTCCGGTAAAAAAAGCGCACTCTTCACGCCACTTGGAATCGCTGAAGCAATTGTCCTCTCGTCAGCAGACCGTTATCGAAAAACTTCAAGAAGCCCTCGATAGTCAACGATCTGAGAAAACCGACGATTCTCATACGGAATCACAAAAAGTGGCCATTGAGCGTTTGGAACGAATGAGCGCAGAATCGCTTTCTCTTATCGAACAGCTTAATGCCGAACTCGATACGACAAATTTGTCCATTGAGTCTCTAAGACAAGACATCTCAAGTAAAAATAAGGCATTACAAGACATCGAGCAAAAGCTCAAAGAAACCGATACATCGGTCATCTCAGGCTTAACCAGTATTCAAGCGAATAAGAAAGAAACCTTTGATTCGATTAAACTTGGACTGACAGAGGTGCAGGACAATGAAAATACACACAATGACTTTTTTATCAATGAACACGCCAAAGAAGTCGAGAATTTAGAACGACTTCTTCAAGAGTCTGAAACCTGTGTTGAGTTGTTAGCTCAAGAGTTGCAAACGTCAGAGTCTGAGACAGACGAACTCGAAGCGAACATTCTAAAAGCTGTCGCTGAACAAAGTGGCGGTGATCAAACTTCTGATGAGCTTAATGCACTACGAGAAGAGAATAAGCAATTGGCGAATCAAACCAGCGATATTAAAGCGCAAATTATGGAACAAGCAACGAACACTGACGAACGCGCACTTCGTACAGAATTCAACCGTAAAAACCTTGAATTAGACAGACTGCAACTCGCTTACAGTGACTTAGAGCGTAAGTACCTCGCTACTCTGAGCTAATCTGCTTTCTTTGTATAACGAAGAATCACAGCAAGAAAGAAATGCCAGGGCTTCTCAAGATAGGCTGTCTTCATATGAGAAATACGGAGAAGCTAAACGAGAAGCCCTTCGCCAGCCCACCGTTTCTCCACAGCTTCCAACCAATTCAAATCATTAAAGAAGAGACATGCGCTGTCCCAATCATTGCCTCGCGCTAGTCGCTTAAACAGTTCTATTTCCTGATCGTCTAGAACGTTTAGCATCACAACTCGATAGTTGTGGCGAAATAGAATACAGAACTCTCGTTGAGGATACGGAATATCAGCGTTCGGATTTTCTTTTATATCATTAAAATATCGACATACTGGATATTCGTGAGAACACAGACGTGCACTTCTGTTTAGACGCCGTGACTCTGTAGCGATAACGTTCCTAACCGAAGCATCGTCATCTACTTTTAGATCGAAGACATCATTCACATGGTATTCAAAACGCGCAAGCTCAACGACGAAAGCGGGCCAGTTTTCTTCATTGTTAGGATCTATCGCAGGTCTTGTTGCTTCTAAGTGCTCCGCGAATCGCGCACCTAAGTTGTTTAGAGTGTAGCTGTGGGATGGAAAAGCACGTAGATAGTCGGCGGTAAACAGTGAAAACAACTCATCCCCTAATGCTGTTTTAAGTGCGGAGAACTGTGACGCCATACACTGCTGCAATCGCGCGATGTAACTGCGTTGATAGATTGCAATATGCTGTGCTGCACTAAGGTTACCGCAAGGCTGAATTTGATCTAAGAATTCACCTGTCGCCCTTGGATCAATCAGTGCCTCCATAAAATCTGTTTGTAGCTGTTTTAGAGACATTAGTTAGTCTCCCATCGATGGAACGAGAAAATCCAATGGCGTCGCAATGGAGTGTTTATTCGTATCATAAACAGAGCTGAGAGAGTGGTCGTTTCCTATGGTGTCGCTGTCAACTTTACTTTTTAACAGTACCTCTTTCGCTTTAAGTAGCTCATTCAGATACGCATCAAAACTTGGAATATTACCATCCCATTCCAGACAAGTTGCGACGCCTTCGGTGCGGTTCCAGGCGTATTCGAACAGCGGCCACACTTCTTCAGAAACGGGTCGATCATGAGTGTCTACGATGTAGTCGCCACAATGTTCGTGTCCCGCTAAATGCATTTGACGAACGTGTTTAAAATTAATCTTTTCTAGATATTCATGTGGATTGGTTTGACTGTTAAAACAAGACACATAGACATTATTGACATCTAACAGCATTTCACAGCCAGTTCGGCTAAACATCTCGTTAAAGAACTCCCATTCGGGAATATGAGAAGCTTTAAATTGCATATAAGTACTGGGGTTTTCTAAAACAAGCGGACGACCTAGGTAATTCTGAACTTTTTCGATACGTTCACATACATGTATAAGCGACTCTTCCGTCATCGGCATTGGAAGCAGATCATGCGAGTTCAACGTCATGACGCCCGTCCAACAAAGATGATCGCTAACCCACTTCGCGTTCACTTCTGATGCGAGTGATTTAAGGCGAGTTAGATAACCATAATCTAGCTCGTCGACACTGCCTATCGATAAAGACACGCCGTGCATCACGATGGGGTAGCGTTCTGCTATCTGGTTCAACATGTGCCTCGGCCTTCCCCCTGAATCCATAAAGTTTTCAGAGATGATTTCAAACCATGAGACATTTGGGTTTTCGTTTAAAATATGCGAAAAGTGCGTACTTCGAAGACCTAGGCCTAGCTGATCGCCAATGCGCTGTTCAAGCGCACGACGTTCAGTTTCAGCTTGCTCAGGGTACTTACTACCATTGCTTGAATCTGATTTTTCCTTTATCACGATTTACTTGTCCTTAGTGCAATCGCAGTCTTCGACGGTTTGCTTTAGTTCTGCTTTACTACGCGCTATCATTTTTTGCGCGTTTTTCGCAGGATCATTGAACCCGAATGAACAGTACTTATCACCGGAGCTACCACAGGAATCATAGCCGCCATCGAGGGATTGCAACCACTTTTGTGGCGGACCATCTGGCATCGGTGACGGGCCAACATTTCGCTTAGATTTCTCCATGCGCTTTTCAAACAACTCTCGGGCTAATAACCACACACTTTTACCCGTATTCGCCCCAAGCGTTGAGATACGTTCCGCTTGTATTGGTGTCGCACAGCTCCCCTGAAACGCACAATCGTTTTCAGCGGGTTTACACTGTTCGGCGGCGTCGCCATATAACCCGCAACCACCTTGCCCACGGCAGTTGTTAAGGGTATGGCACACATGGCTTTGTGTTGCACACTGCCCCATTCCCGCACAGTCATTTGTAGCAAAGCGATCATGGCCTTTGCATGCATTCAGCCCCATACAAGCATGCAGCTCTTTCGGTACAATTTGTTCATCGGTCGTTGAGGCCGGTGAACGCGGCGTAGATCCACAACCGTTACTTGAAGGTGATCCACACCCATTTTGCGACTTTGACATAGTAAGACTCTCCTTTACCAATTCGTATTTGCCACTCATATCTGCAATTAAGATTGGGCAAACACTGATTCATTCAATTAAGCGAGAATAGGTTGTTTTGGTTTGGCCAAATACGGCTCCAAAGGAACATTTGGAAGATCCAATATTCTGTCCTTCATATAGGCAATACCTGGGTAGGCGGCGACAGCGTCGTTAAATAATTCAATAATTTGCTGTTTTGGCGAACATACCGCAGAGAAGCGATAGTTCTCAAAGGTCGGAGCGGCTTGGTATTCTCGTCCGTCCGCGCCGATATAACTCATCCCAGGCAGCTCACCGCATAAAGAGCCGAGAATCCACATCATCGATTTATGAATGCCAAACATGAATATTTCATATTGAGTATGTTTGTCTGCGCTATAGCAGGCTTCTGTCATTACATACAAATAGCTGTAAACAGCGTTGGTCAGGTTGGATACTTTTTGAATAACTGATGGGTAATCAGTGGTACTAGGGTTGGCTTCAAAGTTATAGATAAAGAGTTGCTTTGGGTCCAAATTCTCACCAAAAACGGCAGCGAATTCGGTGTCTAAGCCTTTCATCTCACACCAGAGTTGATTGAATTTGTCAAAGTGAGCAAGTTCACTGCGTGATTTATCATCATAATCATCGGCTTCAAAAGGAGTGCACGAAACGCAATCTTCGCCATCAATATTGATAAAACCTCGACCGTGACACCCCTCACCCTGCTCTACAATTTCATCAAGCGCTTTTATGGCCGACTCTTTATCAACAACATGAATAAGGTCGCCACTATCCGATGCGTTTTCAAATTTGGGCTTGTGCTCTTTGTCGTAGTAAAGCGTGTTCACGTCATTTTGAGCGTAATAACCCATCTTGGGAACAAGCTGAGGTCGATCCCAGTGATAGTAACTATCATCTTTAAAGTCTTCCTCAATGCACTTTTTAACAAGTCCGTAAAAATCACCAATCGTGGTGTATTTAATGGCCGTCGCTTTATTATCTGATCCGTCTAGCGTATTCGGGCTTTCAATTTGCATAAAGGTGTATAACTGATCGAACGTCAATTTGGCGCGGTTTATAGGGAACGGTGGCTCATGTCCCGGAAGAAAGGCAGGCCAGACTTCTGGGCTTTTGTTAACGAGCTCCGGCTTTCCAGCCAGCGCTTGCTTCACATTGGAAGACAGCGACATATGCAACATTTCTTCGATCACGACACTGATAATCGACGCGCCCGCTTTGTTGGCAAACACCATAATCTTGGTCGATAAATCAGTAGCTAACGCATCAATGGTTTGCGTCGGCGCATCGGGCGATATACTCGATTTACCGTCTGCAATGAGTTGTTTGATTTTTTCCTCTATCGCGCCCTGATCCGGCGTACGATTAATAGAGTAGTAGGTGAATAGATATACGGGGATGGTGGCAATTTCGATTTCAATAGCTTGTTGCATTGCGTCGGAAAAGTTTTCCGGCGTGACCTCTTTCGGGTTTGATTGCAAAAATGTCGATTTCATAATGCAATGTTCCTTATTATCGATTTTGATACGTAAGGCGGGAATGCACTTGTTCGAAAACCGTTTAGTCTTGTCTTTTTATTGTGTCAACCAAACAGAGATCGGTGCGGCTACCGCGCGTTTTTTTATAGCGACGGCATCAATCATGGCAACAAAGTTAAAAACTTTCGATTACACGGGATTACACTTGTTTTTGAATGAAAATCAATCGTATTTTTAGGCAGATATATCACGCTTTATAAGCAGAAATCTAAGATAGAGTATTTTGAATGGTGCACGCAGAAATAAGCATTTATAGGTAGCAGTAAGAATAGATATGATTTAGGCGCGTTGGACACCGACCTGATAACGGCGTCCAACGTCAAAAACCTAATTAAGACATGTTTTTGCTATTCACCACTTGGTAAATGGGATACAGCACATCGGCACCCAAAATTTTAGAGCGCTCTGGAGACCAGCCGACTTCTTCATCGGGCAAATTTTCGTTGTCTTTAAACGGCATTTCTAACGTCAAAGACAAACAACGATAAGTATTGCCGACCCATTTTGCTGCGACAGATAAGTTCGCCTCTCCAAAGTGGTCTTGTTCATAACCTTTCTCTGTTTGAAAATCGGGGCTTACAGCAAGCAGCGTCTCGGAGAAAAGTGCTTCCATGGCTTTCATACGCGAATCAAAGTTCGGTACGCCACCACAGCCGTCAACAAAGTTCACTGGCAGCGCTTCGTCACCGTGGATATCAAGATACATATCAACGCCAACCTCAGCCATTTTCTTTTGAACCGCTAACACTTCAGGGCTGTTTTCTTGAGAAGATCGCTTCCACTCTCGATTTAAATTAACGCCTTTACTGTTAACTCGTAAGTTCCCATGCACGCCACCGTCAGGATTCATGTTCGGTACGATGTAGAATCGACATTGCTTTAGAATTGCTCTAGCAACTGGGTGTGATTCGTCAAATAGTCGCTCTAATAGGCCTTCTACAAACCATTCGGCCATTGTTTCGCCAGGATGCTGACGCGCGGTAATCCAAATATTTTTTGCCAGGCCTTGGGTTTTGCTTACTTCTAGCAAGGTAATATCACGTCCTTCTGCCGTTTCACCTAAATGATGAGTCACACAATCTTCGTGCGAGCTGGCCCAAGAAAGCATATCAAGGTGACGCTCATAACTGTACGGCGCAAAATAAGCGTAATAAACGCTATCCTGCTCCGGCTGATGTTCAATATTAAGTACGCCGTCATGATAATTTGTTGGCACGCGAAACCAGTGCTCACGGTCATACGATGCTACGGCTTGGTAATTCTCCCAACCATCCGGATAAGCCGCACCTTTTGCATTTTCGAAATAAATTGAGCACTGTTCGCCCATACCGCCTTGTAAACGAAAATAAAACCACTGATAGAAATCTGACTCTGTATCTTTCGGAATACTTACTCTAATATTGTCAGGTTCCGCCGCGTCGATCACGGTTATGTTTCCGCCATCAAAAAAGCTGCTAATCTTGATACGACTGGTCATTCAATATTCCTTACTAAACAGGCTGTTACTTTTAATATGGCAAGTTTACCTATATTCATCACCGCTGTCGCCAATTCTGCCGACGAGCCGTCATTTCCTTTGTTATTTACTTGGTCTACGCACGATGCTGAGATCAAAGAAGTACTCGTTACCCCTGACGACGACTGGCTTCATTCCGCTGCTGTTGAATCTAACATTCAAAATATCGACGAAAACCAACTTTATGAGTTTGGCTATGAAGCCGGCGATATCCTTTCGGAATGGACAAGTGAATTCGATACAGATACGGTTTATGCACTTCAACCACAGAATTTAGCCTTGCTCGTTGAAGCAATATTTGACTCTAAAGGACTGGAGCCGACATTTGAAGTATTGGACATTTATGACTGGTTTTTAGAGCGAGGATTGGACTTACGTAATGAATGGTCCGCGCTTGGTAACCCAACACCACTGGAGTTAATGCCTCCGGATGAACAAATTGCCTCATTGCTGCAAATCGCAGCGGAGAATGAATTAATTGAAGCCCCTGAAAGAGAAGCTGACTATGACTGATTTAACACCCGACCTTTGTGATCATTATGCCGACAGCATTACGATTGCCGACTCAATTTTTCAAGATTTTGGAGGGAACCACTGCTTTTATGGTGAAGTCGTCACCGTATCTTGTTTTGAAGACAACAGTAAGGTTCGCGAACTGGCCTTCTCTCAAGGCCATGGTAAAGTCATCGTGGTAGATGGAAAAGCAAGCTGTAGAAGAGCGTTATTGGGCGATATGCTAGCTGAAAACGCAATGAAAAACGGCTGGAAAGGCATTGTTATTAATGGCGCGGTTCGAGATGTCTGCACGATTTCAAAGCTAAACTTCGGTGTTAAAGCACTATGTGCATTTCCATTACCGACTGAAAAAAAAGGACTTGGCGAAATCGGTGCTCCTTTAGAGTTTGCGGGAATTCAACTCATGTCAGGCGATTACATTTATTGTGACCGCAACGGCATCGTCGTTTCAAAGACAGAACTGAAACTCGATTTCTAATTGCGGTGTATTTAACGTACTTAATCTAAGTAACACTATGTGCCGTAATGAGTTACTGAAATAAAAGTTAATAATAAAAAAGGAGAGCACTCGCTCTCCTTTTTTATTGAACTCATTTTAATAAACTCAACTTACAAGTATCATAATTGCCACTCGTATACTAAGCCAATTCGTTAGACATTGCTTCAATGTGCTCAGGCCCAATGCCGCAACAACCACCAACAAGTGTTGCGCCATCAGCAACCCAATGTTTAACCCAATCCAAATACGCTGGTGGGGACAAATCTTCGCGCAATTCATCTAACCCGTCGTTAGCCGTTGCTTCTTTGGGCTGTGGAGGAAATGCGTTGGCATAGGCACCAATTTCAATGGTATCGCAACCTAACTCGGCCAAAATATCACGTGTAATTTTAATGGCTTCGCCAATGATTTCAGGCTGACTGCAATTAAACAAAATCGCGGCAACCTTAATATCAACCATTGCTTTAATTGCTTCACGTACCAATTCACCCGAACGCAATTGTGGCTCAATTGTCGGCTCAGAATCTTCTAATGTAAAGGATACCCAAAATGGCTTGCTCTCACTGTCATGTTTATCAACAAGCGATTTAACCGCCTTCACTTCTTCGACTAAGCACTGAGTTTCGTTTAGCCAAACATCAACGTTGTTATTTAAAGCTTGAATAAGCGGCGTTGCCACTTCTTCGACTCTATCAGCTCTAAATAAATCAGCACGATATGAGCCGAACAACGGTGGCAATGAGCCTGCAACCAGAACATTATGTTTGCTTTCAGCAGCTGCTTGGCGCGCGACTTCTCCAGACAGTTCCGCAAGCGAATACCCTTGCTCAGCGAACACTTCCTCTCCGATGTGAAACGGCACAAGGGAATAACTGTTTGTCGCAATGACACGAGCGCCGCTTTCAATAAAGTCGTGGTGAACTTCTTTGACAATCTCAGGCGCCTGCATCATTGCCAGCGCGGACCACTCAGGCTGTTGGAAAGGCGCATTTCTTCGGTTTAACTCTCTGCCCATACCACCATCTAAAATAGTAACGCTTGGTGCATTCATATCCAAAACCTCAGTAAACTAAAAATAAGCGCGAATTTTAAAACGTTTTGTATAGAATCTCTACGAAAAAAACGTTGAAGAATTCTTTCGAGCGCATAATCTTTATAGTTAGTTTTTTATCAGGTCAGCACACGAAGTCATGAGCGACGCCACAGCAAGGCAAAGACAGATAAAAAAGCGGAATTTGTAGGCTCTGAAGAAGCGTTTAGATCTATTTTTCACAGTATTAAAGGGCGCTGGCGCCGTGTAAAGGTCTCTTTATATCTCTCACGGAGAAATTATGTTGTATCGTTTCATACTCAAAACCCTTTCGTTGATGACGTCTATCGCCTCTTGTAGTCTCTACGCCTCAACTGTCTCTTTTACCCTCGATACGCCGACAACAGTGGAAGATAAGTCGATACATTCGGTGATTAGCCAAAGCCAATTGCTGGACCATATCACTGAGGTTATCGATACCTATTTTGCGTTCACATCGCCTTTGGATGTGCATTTTGGTGAAAATGATGGCCCCTACTTCGACCCCGAAGAAAACGCGGTTTATATTCCGTATGCCTTTGTATCTGACTCTAAGCGATATTTCGAAAAAAATGACTATGAGAGCGAATACGGTGTCACCGAAATGAACGCGGCGCTCGATACCTTAGCGCACACGATATTTCATGAAGTAGCTCACGCTTATATTATGGATCAGCAGATCCCAATTCTAGGAAAAGAAGAAGATGCAGCTGACAACCTAGCAACATTAATGTTGATAGAAAACATCGAAGACGGCGATATTGTCGCAATAAGCGCGGCAGATATGTTTGCATTTGAATCTGAAGACGGCCCTGATTACTATGATAGCCTTGACTACATTGGCGAGCACAGTTTTGACCTACAACGTTATTTTTCAACCTTGTGTCTTGTATATGGATCCGACCCGGAAAAGCACAAGCACCTTCTCGATGAGGTTGACTCAGAAGCACTTGGTGAGCGCAAGGAATTATGCGAAGAGTATTTTCAATCCGTTCAATCTAACTGGCATGTTTACTTAAAAAACTAGCATTTCGATTTAAGACTCTCGTTATCCGAACAATAGCAGGCGGACTACTCAGCCACGTAAAAATTAGAAAGCAAAAAGGAGCCATTAGGCTCCTTTTGGAAGTACCACCTCTTACGTGGTTTAGCTCTGCTAGTAAGCAGACTAAATTAAGCTTAGACCAATAGGGAGAGTTTCGCCTACTAATTTCGATAGACTTGCTTCATCGATTGATTGTGTTTCATTTAGCCTTTCTAACCAAAGCGCAGGACATTTGTCTTTCTTGAGTTTAACAGCAATTTTCTTACGCAACACCGAGAGCTTGTCAGATTCTACCTCTGTCATTTGCGACATAAGAATTGCTGCGAGACCCGCTTGTTTACGTTTTTTCCAATCTTCTTTAAGTGCTAATTCAATCTTTGCCGCTGCAATGTCTTCTGCAAGTAGAAAATCGTTTTCCTGAATCAGCAATTGCCGCGACGCCATTCGACCAATAGCCCACCAGCTGGTATCGCTTTCAGACGACTTTTTAAGGCGCTTTGTCAACCAATCCATGGTTTCTATTTTCGTCTCGTTAGATAAACGCTCAAGAGCACCAACGAGTCTTATTAGATCATCACCTGAACGGGTCTGAAGTTGCTTTTGCTTATCTCGCGATTTTTGCCCAGAAGGCGAATAAAACTGACTAAATTGCTTATACAACACGGCCTGCTGGTCTATCGATAAACCACCTGCCACGCGTCGGAATAATGTCCAATATTGCGCCCATACGGCCGAAGTATCATACTTTGCGCCATTTTTCGTAAGGTTAACCACTTGGGTAACACGTTCTTCATCGCCAGCATACCCGTACCCTGGTCGAAGACAAAAGCCTGTCATTTGCAACCAAATCCGCTCATGCTGGGCACTTTTCGTGCGTCCAGACTTAAGCGACAGCAATTTATCAGACAAACGTCGAGATGTTGCGATATTCCAGCTTTCTCGATCTCCAAGCTGATTTTCCAAATCATTCCTGAGCGTTTTCACCAAATCTGGGGCCGCTTTTTGACCAGCACCCGAGAAACACCGAACAAGCAACTCTTCCGCTTGCCCCATATTTTTGTGTAATGTTTCCGTACCTTGGTCTTGGGCGTTGGATTCACTTGGTTCAGTACTAAAACTAAGATCCCAGTATTGGTCGCTACCGACCGCTTTTAGTTGAACTTGTACCACCCCAACTTCAGACAACTTCGCAGAGACCTGAACGGTTGCACTGTCTTGCTCGTTGTTACTTTGCAACTCAGAAAGCAGATTGGATACAAAATGCATCTTGCTGTTGTCTTGAACAATACGTCCAACGTCACATTGTAAATCATCATCCGAGCGATAAAGTGGAAACTGAACCTGCTCACCTAGCTTAAGAACAAATTCGTTTTTCAACGCTACTCGCTCTTCTTTTGGCGTGCCTTTTGGAATCAGACCAACAAAGCTGGAATCTGACATTTGCAAATACAAACTGTGGGAAACGCCACTCTCTATACGAGGAGCATCGCCGTGTAGGGCATTTAGATAATGCGCGGCTCCTTTCGCAACTGCATCATTTGGCTCAGAAGAATCACATACCTTAATGTCTTTTTCTGCCCATTGATTTAGTTGAGCAATAAAGCGGTCTTTAATAACGCGGCTGTTAAAGAATCCACCGTTAAACAGCACCGCATCCGGCATGGCTTCGCCAGTTAGAGACTCTATTTCAGACTCATGATCAGATAAAAATTGCGCTAAGTGACGTGTAAAAGCAGCATCTGACTCATAAGGTAACCCTAATGCGTGTATCGCATAGCCGGCTTTCTCAACTTTTTCAGTTTTGTCGACTAGGGGTACAAAGCCTTGTTCTATTTGAGTTAATAACTTCTGCCTTTCAACAACAAACTTTTGAGAGCCACCGATTAGTTTACTGCCTGCTCCGAGTACAGTCAGAGTAACGGATTCTTGCACCTCTGAATGTGCTCCACCGTCAGAACGTGCGCTGCTGTCCGAAAGAAGTGTCTCTTTTGCCTTTCGAGTTTGTTGTGTCAAAGCAGCCAAGCGTGACGCGGATAAAGCGGAAATTTGACGAGGGTCGAGTTGATACGCGAGCGCTTGGTCAAGGTTGTCACCCCCTAACAATAAGTGCGATCCAACCGCTATACGCTTTAACGCTAATCGGCCAGTCTCAGTAGACTGTATATGTACAAGGCTAAAATCCGACGTTCCACCACCAATATCGACAACCAAGAGCATCTTACTGGCCTTAAGCGATGCAAGTTGTGCTTCATTTCTGATGAAGTAGTAGCACGCTGCTTGCGGCTCCTCCAACAGATACAAATCACGAATACCTGCATTTCGTGCCGCTTCAAGCGTCAACGACCTTGCCTCTTCATCAAATGATGCTGGTAAAGTCAGAGTAACTTGTTGATTCTCTAATTTCGACTCTGGAAACTGGTGATTCCAAGCCTCTTTGATATGGCGTAATAGCACTTCGCTGGCTTTTAGAGGACTAATCTTACGCTTTGCTTCACTACCCCAAGGTAAAATGGCGTCTCTTCGGTTGACGCCTTGGTGACTTAACCAGCTTTTTGCACTTTGAACGAGTTGACCTACACGCCGCTGCCCAAGCTCTAATGCACCTTGACCCACGATAAAATCGCTTTTATCACTGTGCCAAGGCAATACTGGTTTGATCTTAGTACGTTCGTCTTCTGCTAGTAGGTATATTGCACTAGGAAGTGACGTAAACTCTTGTACGGCACCATCCCCCATATTCTGGGGAATGGTTAACAGGTTAAGTTCACTATTAGTGGAATCTGGATCAAAGTAAGAGACAACGCAATTGGTCGTCCCAAGGTCGATCCCAACTCGATATGTCTTACTCATTAACTTTCCCTAGTTTGAAACTCTATTTGCCATACATGATCAGAGTTAACATCGTGCGCTTGAAGCATCAATAAGCCCAGCTCATTGACATGGGCAGAAACACACACTCTCACCATTTCACCTGCACTGTATTGTTTAGCATCTAAATAAACAGACAGTGGTGGCAATTCGGTTAACGTAGGCACAGAGAAGGAAGCAATGACTTTACCAACAGAATCCACGTCGGCGTTATTCGATTGGAAGAATCGGAAGATAACTTGCTCACCAACAACGAGTGAAAACTCATTTGGCAACATGACTTCTTCAGAACCTTCTTCCAGTCCAAATGGTGCAACACAAACCGCATCGACAGGTGGGGCCATACCCGGAATGGCTGGCATGGGGCTAGCGACACCAATGTAGTAGTTTGCCGCCAAACCACTTTTTACTTTAACGCCACCTTCATACTGCGTAAGTTCATAATACGCAGCGCCCTTTGCAACCGCATGATCCAGATGACTTGGAGTAAGCATCTCCAACGTTTGACCCTGTCCGCACAGAGCATCAAGACGTTCAGCTAACAGCTTACGAATGGGATCAGCGTTAAAAACGCCACCATTGAATAGAACTTTCGTTGGTAGCGCATCAGAGTTCGCTAAAAATTCCGAAATGTGTCGTGTAATCGCAGGGTCGCTTTCATAATCCAAATTTATCGCAGCAAAACCGGATCTAGGCTGACTCTGAGCACGCTCACCCTGCTGAACTTCAGGGAAAAAGCCAGCCAGTATAAGAGTTTGAATATCTTGCTGAGTTAACGTTGCTTTAATCGCGTTGTTAAACAAACTGCGCCCTCGGCTCGGCACCGTAACGGTCGCTTCCGTTAACTCAGTGTTTGCCAAAAGACGTTCTTTGGCCTCTCGACAAGCCTGAGTCAAACCAGATATTTGCCAAGGTTCAAGTTGAGTGCCTTGCTGAGCCAGTTGGCCTGCAACATGGTATGTCAACGTCATATCCATATTATCGCCGCCGAGCAAGATATGACGCCCAACCGAAACACGTTCTAATGCTAACGCGCCATCATTGTCCGATGCTTGGATTAACGATAGATCTGTCGTACCACCACCAACATCAACCACTAATATATGATCACCAACCTCTAAGCTTGTTGTCCAATCTGCTTGCTCTGACAACCACGCATAAAAAGCCGCAAGAGGCTCTTCAATTAATCGAGCTTTTAAACCGAGCTTTTGTGCAGCCGCTTCCGTTGTCGCGCGAGCCGCGGGATCAAATGATGCGGGCACGGTGATAACGAGATGTTGATGTTCTAGCGCGTTTTCAGGGAATGCGTGATTCCAAGCATTAACCAAATGCTCTATTAGCCATTCCGTTACTTGAGCAGGCGAGACTTTCTCCACCTCTTCCAAGGCATCGACTGGCAATACTTTTTCATCGACAGAAACACGAGAATGGCATAACCAGCTTTTGGCGCTTTGTATCATCCGACCTTGGGATTTAGCACCAAGTTCTCTTGCGAGCGCACCAACAATGTGTTCACTTTGTCCCCAAGGTAATAAACGATCACTTTCAAGCAATTCTGTTTGATGAGGAAAATACACAAAAGACGGCAATAGCGTTTTTTCTTCCATTCGACCTGGTGCAGTCAACTGAGGAATATGCAGTTGCTTTAACGATGCATTGGTGTCTTTTTCTGCGTAATACAGCGCTGAATGAGTGGTACCTAAATCAATTCCGACAAAATATTCTGACATTTAAACCTCAACTTCCGCAGGTGCGATAATTGATAAACCGCCAGTATCACTTACCTTCGGCAGCTTAATGTCCGTTATTTTCCAGCCGGGATGAATAAGCGTTCCAGTATAAGGCCCGTCGCCTTGTACCAAGCCTTCAAGCTTTATCTGTTGAGGGCTATAATCGGCTGGCACTTCAACGCGCGAGTTTTCAGTGGCTTCGTGAACGGAATCCAATGAGAAGTATTGCTGAATGACTTTTGAGCAACCAGAATGGATTTGACGAGCAGCGCCTCCAACCTCTTCATCCGAATACGCATCAATCGATTCTTGCGTAAAGTCGATGAAACGCGCTTCTTTTTGAAGTAATTGCAATAACTGTAAAGCACCATCAGTATTTACTGTGTCGAGCTTAGGCGCTTCGATCTGTATTTCGCGAATAACTTCGACTTCTTCTGTGATTATTTTGGGTTCGACTTCAAATTCGAATTTACTGCCGCTGCTAACTTCATTGCAACGCGCGGCATAATTACCGTTACCCATGTATTTAAAAAACTGTCCGAATGCCCCGAAAAATCTCGGAACAAATCCAATTGCATTAATTTCTTTACTCATAGACCTTATCCGTTTTGCATTTCTTCAAGTTCAAGCCAGCGCTCCATTGCTAACTCAAGCTCTTCTTCTTTTGCAGCCATTTTCGCTAGCGTATCTTGTACTTTTGTTTGATCCCCTGCATAGAAATCCGCTGCGCTGGTCGTTTCTTGTAATAACTCAACATCGGACTCTAACTTAGCGATCAAGTCAGGCATCAAATCAAACTCTCTTTGTAACTTATAGCTGAGTTTTGATTTTTTCTTCGCCGGTGCCGTTTCTTCCTTTGCTGGAGAAGACTCAACTTTTGTGTCACCGTTGACCGGAGTAGTCTCTTTTATATTTTCTTTTTCAATGGCTTTTTCAATTTTGTCTACCGGAAACTGGCCTCCTTGACGAACCCAGTCCTGATAACCGCCCACGTATTCTTTCGCGATGCCTTGCCCTTCGAACGCAATGACGCTTGTTACTACGTTGTCTAGGAATGCACGGTCATGGCTAACCAGTAATAATGTACCTTGATACTCAGTTAACAACTCTTCCAATAGTTCAAGTGTTTCAACATCAAGATCGTTGGTAGGTTCGTCCATGACCAATAAGTTGGCAGGCTTAGTAAAAAGCTTAGCAAGCAACACACGATTACGCTCCCCCCCTGACAACGCTTTTACTGGCGTTCTAGCCCGCTCTGGTGGAAATAGAAAATCTTGTAGATAGCCAATGATGTGGCGGCTTCGGCCCTCTATCTCAATGGTATCTTTGCCTTCACCCACATTGTCCGCAACGGTTTTTTCTGGATCTAGCTGTTCTCTAAGTTGGTCAAAGTAAGCAACATTAAGCTTGGTGCCTTGACGAACGGTTCCAGATGAGGGTTCTAACTGACCAAGTAAAATTTTAAGGAAGGTACTTTTCCCGCAGCCGTTTGGACCAATTAATCCGATACGGTCTCCGCGTGAAACAACCAAGTCGAGTGGTTTTAAAATTGTTTTATCATCAAACGCATGCGCAACTTGATTAAACTCTGCCACTAACTTGCCGGAGCGTTCGTTAGATCCGAGTTTCATTTTCGCATTACCTTGACGATTCACTCGCTCACTGCGCTCTTCTCGCAGAGCTTTTAAGGCACGTACTCGACCTTCGTTACGCGTACGGCGTGCTTTGATACCTTGGCGAATCCAAACCTCTTCTTCAGCCAGCTTTTTGTCAAACAACGCATTTGCGCGCTCTTCTTCTTCAAGCTGCTTCTCTTTAAAGACAAGAAATTCGGATAAACGACCCGTAAAGGACAGCAGGTTTCCTCGGTCCAGCTCTACAATTCGATTAGCTAGGTTTTCTAAGAACCGTCTATCGTGGGTAATAAATAAAATCAAACCACGAAATTGTTTTAACTGGGATTCCATCCATTCTATCGTTGGGACATCCAAATGGTTAGTAGGCTCATCTAGAAGGAGAATATCCGGTGCACTTAGCAAGGCTTGAGCAAGGATGACGCGTCGCCGCCAGCCACCTGATAGTTCAGACATGAGCTTATCTGCTGGCAATGCAAGGCGTTGTATCATGTTATTTACACGCTGCTCTAAGTCCCAACCTTGCGTTTCATCTAACTTAGTTTGGATAGCTGAAAGCTCATCCGAATGATCAACCGATATATCTTCTAGTAAACGGAAGTAGCGATTTAACAATTCATGAGTCTCACCTGCGCCTTCGCTGACAACTTGCCTAACGGTTTTACCGTCTGCTGCAGGTAACTCTTGAGGAAGTTGAGCGACACGCATGCCACCTTCAATTCGCACGATACCGTCATCGGGTATTTGTTCGCCAAATACGATTTTTAGAAAGGTAGATTTGCCGGCGCCGTTACGACCGATTATAGCGACACGCTCACCTCGGTCAGCGGAAAAGCTGATATTAGACAAAAGCGGGTGATGACCAAACGCAACGCTCACTTGATCGAGTGATAATAAACTCATACTTATCCGTCAATTATTTCAAATTTTAGTTCATACTATATTATCACTGTTGGTGCGGGAGATTTAACTAATACTGTGTTTTAACTTGATTTTTTATCGAAATAGGCAAGCCAAAAAACACTAATAACCGATAACCGTATAAAAAATACCCTTTATTTCCATATATCGCCGTTCGTCATATCTCTATAATGTTTTTCAACTAATACATTAGTGTATGATCTTAATGATGACATTTGGAATAATAGAAACGGAGCACTTAGTAGAATGAGCCTAAAAAGTAAGTTAGGTCCGATTAGCGCTGTTGCGGTTGCGTCTGCCGCTGTTCTTTGGATGTACTCTGGAGGGCACGGTATAACTCATGCTCAAGCAAGCGACCAACAAGCGAATGAGACACATTCTGAAAGTAAAGTAGACACACCTTCAAGCTCTACTGATACGAGCTTATTTTCCGTACAGGTCAAAACGCTGACCGCTCAATCTATCGAAAATACACTTAAATTAAGCGGTGAAACTGAGTCAGATAAAAGTCAGGTTTTAGTAAATGCCATCGCAGGCAAGGTATCCGAGCTCACTGTATTAAAAGGAGACTATGTAAAAGCAGGTCAGAAACTGGTCGCCTTCGATACACGTTCATTAAAAGCAAACATCTCTCAAGCGAGAGCACTTGTTAAACAAAGAAAAATTGAATTAGACGGAATTAAACGCCTAAAAAGAAACAACCTAACGTCGCAAGTTACATTGGCGCAAGCAGAAACGGATTTAGCCAGTGCCCAAGCAACGCTGAAGTCTTATCAAATCAATTTAGAAAATGCGATCATTACTGCGCCGTTTGCTGGTATCGTCAATACGGTAAACGTTGAAAAAGGACAATATGTTGCCGTGGGCAGCGGCATTCTAGATCTAGTGTCAGTAGACCCTATCACGGTTAAGGTAAACCTTCCGCAAGCTCATCTATCGAAAGTGGCTGTAGGTACCATTGCGGATGTTGCCTTACCTAACGGAACTCATGCTTCCGGCCAGGTTGAGTATGTTAGTCGAGTTGCCAACAACGCAACGCGCACCCTTCCAGTAGAGATAAACCTTCCCAACCCCGACAACAACATCCCAGCCGGAATATCCGCTGATGTTAACTTCATTCTTAATGAACAAAAAGCGCATTCATTCTCACCCGCGTTAATTAGTTTAAATGACGCAGGAAAAACTTCGATCAAAACGATTGCGCCGAACAATACTGTCCAAAGTGAGCAGGTAGAGATCGTTAGAGAAGAGCGAGATAAAGTTTGGGTAATCGGTCTGCCAAACACCATTAATATCATAACGGTAGGTCAAGGTTATGTATCAGTCGGTGATCAAGTGGATGTTCATTTCAAGAACTAAGGAGATAAGCAATGCAGACGATCATTGAGGCCGCATTAGCCAGATCTCGCACCGTATTAATGTTTTTCGTACTGATACTGATTTCCGGTACAGTGTCGTACATAGAAATCGCGAAAGAAAGCAACCCAGATATCACCATTCCTATGGCTTATATCTCGGTCTCTCTTGAAGGGATTTCGCCAGAAGACGCCGACAGTTTATTGGTCCACCCGCTTGAAACGGAGCTTCGCGACCTAGAAGGCCTTAAAGAAATAAAATCAACGGCCTCCGAAGGTCATGCGTCTATTATTCTCGAATTTGAGACGGGAACTGATATCGACCAAGCACTTATCGATGCCCAAAACAAAGTCGATAGAGCCAAAAGTGAGCTGCCAAGTGACGCGGATGAACCGACCGTTAATGAGATAAATCTTTCAACCTTCCCAGTGCTTCGAGTCAACCTTTCTGGTAATACGGATTTTGCGACACTCAGTCGAGTCGCAAACGACCTAAAAGATGAAATTGAATCCGTACAAGGCGTACTTGAAGCGGACATAAGTGGCGACAGAGATCAGCGCGCTGAGATCATTATTAACCAACAGAAACTTGATGCATACAATTTGGTTTTAACCGACGTTGCAAACCTTGTTTCTAACAACAACCGCCTTGTCGCGGCGGGTACACTTGATACTGGCGCAGGCAGATACCCTCTTAAAGTCCCCGGTCTACTAGAGACTAAATCGGATATTTTAGAGTTACCTATAAAGGTGGATGGTAATGATGTCGTTCGCCTAGGAGACATTGCTGAAGGTGAACTGACGTTTGAAGACGCAACTAGTTATGCTCGCGTCGATGGCCAACGCAGTATCACTCTAGGTGTCTCGAAACGAGTTGGTGCGAATATCATCAATACAATTGATGCTGTAAAAGAAGTCATCAAGAAAGAAAGCGCTAATTGGCCTGAAGGGGTTGAATACAGCCTATCTCAAGATGAATCCGTTAATATTAAAACGTCATTAAATGACCTCTTTAATAACGTTTTAGCGGCTACTTTGTTGGTGATGGTCGTTATCCTTTGGGCGCTTGGTGTACGTTCTGCGATTCTGGTTGGCCTAGCCATCCCAGGTGCGTTTCTTTCCGGCATACTGTTACTTAACGCTCAAGGCTATACCATTAACATGGTAGTCCTGTTTGCTTTGATACTGAGTGTCGGGATGTTGGTCGACGGCGCGATCGTTGTAACCGAATACGCAGATCGAAAACTCGCAGAAGGTGCCTCTAAACGACAAGCTTATGCCGAAGCCGCCAAACGCATGGCATGGCCGATCACCGCTTCAACCGCAACGACATTGGCGGTATTCATGCCACTACTTTTCTGGCCAGATATCGTCGGCGAGTTTATGCGATATATGCCAATTACGGTCATCGCAACTCTATCGTCCGCCCTTGTCATGGCTTTGATTGTCCTACCAACCATCGGATCAATCATCGGTAAAAAAGGCGCCTATTCAGAAAAGACAATAGAAACATTGCGTCTCACTGAATCCGGTGATTTATCTAAGCTAAAAGGCTTAACTGGGCTATATAGCAGGATGCTTAGTAGACTCGTAAATTACCCTATTGTTATTCTGTCGTTCGCGATTGCATTGCTAATTGGTGTTTTCATAAGCTATGGAAAGTTTGGGCACGGCGTAGAATTCTTCCCCGATATTGAACCGGAAGTGGCCAACCTTGAAATAAGAGCAAGAGGCGATTTATCTTTAGATGAAAAAGACGCACTTGTGAAACAAGTTGAACGATTAGTTGTTGGCCACCCTGAAATTAAAAACTTGGTGTCCACCACCTATTCGTCTCCTAAAACTGACGGCGCCCCTGATAATATCGGCACACTCTCAATGGAGTTTATCGATTGGTATAAGCGCCGTCCTGCTAGCGTTATTCTGGATGAAATTCGCGAGACAACGCGATCGGTACCAGGAATTGAAGTCCGCTCTGAAGTGCAACAAGGAGGGCCTCAATCCGGTTCCGACATTGAGTTGCAGCTTTCTTCTGCTTACACAGATGTGCTCAATAAAGCAGCAGCCGAAATTTCCAAGAAACTTCGTGCTCGTGAAGAAATCGTCAGCGTGAGCGACGATCGCTCACTGCCTGGAATAGAATGGCGCATGGATGTTGATAGAGCAAAAGCGGCGGAATATGGCGTCAGCGTAAATACACTGGGTAACGTGACCAAGTTAGTCACAACAGGGATCGTATTGAGCGATTTTCTACCAGAAGGCGCAGACGATAAAATCGATATCGTCTTACGCTACCCTGTGGAACAGCGCAGCTTAGGGCAACTGGATGAGCTCCATATTACATCAAATGAAGGACCTGTTCCGATAAGTAATTTTGTCACCCGCTATGCTGCCCCGAAACAAGGCATTGTAAATCGTGTTGGCGGTAAAAAATCGATTACTATAAAAGCTGACGTTCAAGATGGACTGGTCGTTGACCAAGTTATTCAAGGCATTCGCTCAGAACTCGTCGCTTCGGATCTTCCAGACACGCTGCAATTTGAGTTTAGAGGAAATACTGAAGACCAAGAAAAGAGCCAATCCTTTTTGATGAAAGCCTTTGGCGTCGCATTCTTTATTATGGCGATCATATTGGTGACGCAATTCAATAACTTCTTCCAATGCTTACTTATTTTGAGTGCTGTCATATTCTCTACCATGGGCGTACTGATTGGTTTAATGCTTAAGGGCGAACCATTTGGCATTGTAATGAGTGGCGTAGGCGTCATCGCGCTTGCAGGTGTTGTCGTTAACAACAACATCGTCTTGATAGACACGTTTAATGGGTTGCGCAAGCAAGGAATGAGAGTGAAGGAAGCCGCAGTACGCACAGGTGTTCAGCGACTTAGACCGGTAATGTTAACCACTATCACGACAATCCTAGGCTTGGTTCCTATGGTGTTTCAGTTAAACATTGACTTGGTTCACCAATCAATTAGTGTTGGCGCGCCATCAGCTCAATGGTGGACACAGCTCTCGACTGCTATTGCTGGCGGCTTGACCTTTGCAACACCACTAACATTGATCTTAACACCCTGCCTACTTGTATTAGGCTACAGAAGGGCTGAGCGCAAACAAATGAAAGCGCTTGGTCAAATTTAGTTGTAGCGATACCCATTCTCATAAAGCGCCCAATTTTTCAAAAATTTGGGCGCGCAATTGGCTGATATCAAAGAATTTTTCCCCCTCGCCTTGTCACAGCGCTTTTTGCTATACATAATGTCAGTACACTACATAGAAATTGCAAGCTAGGTGAACACTCAATGGATTTCGCATCATTTATAGGCATTATTTCCGGTTTAGCGCTAATCATATCAGCGATATTTCTAGGCAGCAGTGACATAGCAATATTTTTAAATATTCCTGGGATCATGATTGTGATCGGCGGGACGATTGCTGCAACGCTTGTAACTTTCCAATTTAAAGATACGATGTCTGCGTTTAGAGCCGCATTCATTGTATTTAGTCAAGACAAACAAAACCCACAAGCAATGATCGCAACCATGCTGCAAATCACTAAGATCGCTCGACGCGAAGGCTTGGTTGCTTTGAGCCGTGTAGATGCAGACTCCCCTTTCTTAAAGCGCGCGATGAATATGGCGTCTGATGCCTCAGATGAAGACTATATAAGAAAGACGCTTCAGGCAGATATAGACTCCCTTAAAATGCGTCACTATGTCATCCAAGATGTGTTCAAGAAAATGGGATTATATGCACCTGCATTTGGCATGTTAGGTACACTAATTGGTCTAATTCAAATGCTTGCACAACTGGACAACCCAGAGTCAATCGGTCCCTCGATGGCCGTTGCGCTGCTCACCACGTTTTACGGGTCTTTATTATCCACCGTAATTTTTAATCCAATAGCTGGAAAATTGAAAGCACGAACTATACTTGAAATTCAGACATTAGAAATCATTAGAGACGGTACGGTGAGTCTTCTGGGTAGCAACAACTACTTAGCCGTTTACGAGCGACTTTCATCTTACGTACCCGCTCATCAAAGAAAACCTGCAGGAATGGGAGAGTAAGAGTGCAAGACCCCCTTTTTGAAGAAGAGGAAGTCGCTGGCTGGATAGTAACCTATGCGGACCTCATGTCTCTGCTTCTCGTATTTTTCATCTTGCTTTATAGCCTTTCTAAGCTTACGGAAAGCACATTGGTGAGCGCCCTCTCGTCCATTCAAATAGCACTAAACAGCGAGGGTGCACTTACAAGGTTAAACCCGACCCAATATTCAGGAGGCGGAACTGAAATAATAAAACCTGCAGACCCTCAACTTGCGACTAATGACGATTTAACTTACTCAAAAGAACCGATTGACGATGTAGAACGAGAACACGTTAAAGAAATTGCAAATGATACCGCAAATAAGTTTGCAGCTGAAAACTTAGACTCACAAATTGCCGTATTTGAAGATGGTGAAAAAATCACGATTCGAGTCGATGGCGCTTCTTTATTTGAATCAGGCGAAGCGGACGTTCTGTGGAGTGCTGAGCCAATATTCGAAGCGCTTTACCGTATATTTGTGACCTACCCTGATTACAATATAAGCATTAAGGGACATACGGACAACATTCCAATCAATACCACCCGTTTTCCTAGTAATTGGGAGCTCTCAGCCATACGCGCCACAACAACGTTACGCTACTTTTTAGAGAAAGGAATTCCACCAGAGCGCATGACAGCAACGGGCTATGCCGATGTTATTCCTCTCGTGCCAAACGATACGCCAGAGCATCGCGCTCAAAATAGGCGTGCAGAATTTGTATTACAGCGAAATAAGAACAATAATTAAACATCGCACCAAGTAAAATCTTGGAAGGAATACGGATATGGAAGACACTTCCGCAATACACTATGAAAGCTCCGAACGCAGAAATGCTGTTCGGGTTGAACCGCTTGGCTGCACTTTGCAATTCAGCAATGATGGCAATAAATTCCAATGCGTAGATATAAGCGTCAATGGCGTTGCCTTGTCCTTAACGAATGACCCCCCTACCCCACTCCCAAAGAATGGCGCTTTAACTGCATTCATTGTTGATCAGGATGGCATTGTAATTGGAAAAGTGGTGGCGAGAAAAATCTACCAGCAAAATGAGCGCTCAGGCTGGGCTTTTATTCAAGCAGAAGAACGCGTTTTAACATTTGTTGAAGAATTAGTGTTAGAAACTCAAAAAGCAGTTTTAAGACAAGCATCTTCAGAACGAAAAAAACACGAAGAAGAAGCAATTCTAGGGATTATTGAGATTGACGAGCCTACCACCTAACAGATTTAGGAATTTATGCAGACTCAATCGACCAGTCAGATTATACCGCTTCAGCGAGATAGAGCATAATCCGACTTCATTGAGGGCGTCCTTTCCCGCAAATTCTTACTCTTAGTTAGGCTTAAATTGTATTTAAGGCCTGCTCAACATCTTGTACGATATCATCTATATCTTCTATACCAACAGAAATACGAACCAACCCTTCAGAGATTCCCGTAGCTTGCTTTTCTTCTGGCGTTAAACGGCCGTGTGTCGTCGTAGCAGGATGGGTCACCAATGTTTTGGTATCGCCTAGATTTCCGGTTATCGACATAAGCTTAACATTATCAATAAACTTCCACGCTGCGTCTTTGCCTCCATTAAGCTCAAAGGACAGTAACCCACCAAAGCCTTTCTGTTGCTTCTTAGCTAGCTCATGGGATTTATGATTAGGCAGCCCACCATAATTAACATGTTTTACTTTAGCGTGTTGCTCAAGATACTTCGCTAAGTGCAAAGCATTAGAGGAATGCGCCTTCATGCGCAGTTCAAGTGTCTCTAAACCGTTCAATAAAATCCATGCATTGAAAGGACTCATAGTTGGTCCTGCACTGCGCATAAAGGCGACGAACTGTTCTACAATTTCTTTCGATGAAATCAACGCACCACCAAGACTGCGACCTTGGCCGTCGATGAATTTCGTTGCAGATTGCATGACGATATCAGCACCTTGAACCAACGGGTTCTGCAACGCAGGGGTTGCTAAGACAGTATCAACACAAAGTAAGGCGCCTTTCGCTCGCGCAAGCCTAGACACTCGCTCAACATCTACTACCTCATACAGGGGATTAGAAGGCGTTTCAAAATAACATAGGCGCGTATTGCTATTAATTGCAGCTTCCCAAGCGTCATAATCTGTTGCATCTACATAGACAACTTCAACACCGAACTTCACGGTATACGCATTAAAAAATTTGATTGAAGAGCCAAAAATATTTCTAGAGCAAACTACTCTGTCGCCTTGCTTAAGCAGGCTATAGGCGAGCGTCATAAGCGCTGCCATCCCTGATGCTGTTGCAACAGCCGCCTCACCTTTCTCCATCGCAGCGAGTCTTTTTTCGAACATTTCTACAGTAGGATTTGTGAAACGAGAATAGATATTTCCACCCTCATCACCTCCAAACTTCGCGGCAGCCTCCGCTGCTGAGCCGTAGGCAAAGCTGGACGTTGCAAAAATAGCTTCGCTATTCTCTTGCTCTTGAGTCTGGCGAACACCTGCATGAATCGCAGTCGTTGCGTTTTTGTACTCAGACATCTTTTCAATCTCCCAAATCCACTTTAAAAGCAGTCTACCGTAAAAACAAAATAGCCAGACTAAAAGACTGGCTATTTTTCATCATTAATAAGTCAGCTTCATATATTTTGAAGCTGACTTATTCAGTTACATCGGATATAGCATATCACTAGATACAATAGTCTCTAATTTATTCTTTTTTGCGTCATTTCTCAATGCCGCTAAATTAGCTAGGTATTCTTCAGTGATGTTGCCCGTGATGTAGTTTCCATCAAATACCGACGTATCAAACTCACGCACGTCAGAATGTTTTTCGTCAATGCACGCACTCTTAAGGTCCGCTAAGTCTTGGAATATTAAGCCATCAGCTCCGATAAGCTCACAAATCTCATCGACATTACGATTGTGTGCGATTAGCTCTTCAACGGCTGGCATATCAATACCGTAGACATTGGGGTAACGTACTTCAGGCGCAGCAGAAGCAATAAATACTTTGTTAGCCCCTGCATCACGAGCCATTTCAATGATCTCACGACTAGTTGTACCACGGACAATCGAGTCATCAACAAGCAATACATTCTTGTCTTTGAATTCAAACGGCACTGGATTTAACTTCTGTCTAACTGATTTTTTACGTACAGTCTGACCAGGCATAATAAACGTACGCCCAATATAACGGTTTTTAACCAAGCCTTCTCTAAATGGAATGTCCATTGTTTGAGCAATCTGCAATGCAGCGGTTCGACTTGTGTCAGGAATAGGAATCACGACATCGATTTCAAGATCGCCCCATTCACGTTTTATTTTTGCAGCCAGAGCATCACCCATATTGATACGAGCTTTGTAGACTGAAATATTATCTATAACCGTATCAGGTCGAGCAAAGTATACGTACTCAAACAGGCACGGACGCGCAACTTTTTCTGGCGTACATTGACGAACATGTACATTGTGATCAACATCAAAGAACATGGCCTCACCTGGACGAATATCACGCTCAATTTTGAAGCCTGCCGCGTCCAATGCCACACTTTCTGAAGCAACCATGTACTCCATACCGTTTTCTGTCTCTCTAGATCCATAAATCAATGGACGTACACCATCTGGATCACGAAAGGCCAAAATACCGTAACCAGTGATAAGAGCAACAACTGCATAACCACCTTCGATGCGCTTATATACACGCTCCAGCGCATTAAAAATATCATCGGGCGTTGGAACAAGTTTCGCCTCTTCATGCAGTTCATGTGCTAACACGTTTAGAAGCACTTCAGAATCAGACGTCGTATTGATGTGTCGAAGGTCTGACTCAAATACTTCCTGCTTCAGCTTAGCCGTATTGGTAAGGTTTCCATTATGTGCGAGTGACACTCCGTAAGGAGAGTTAACATAGAAGGGTTGCGCTTCAGCAGAGCTTGACGTACCAGCTGTCGGATAGCGAGCATGTCCGATGCCAATATTACCCAATAATTTTTTCATATGGCGAGTGCGAAACACTTCGCTCACAGGGCCGTTGTCTTTTCTCAAGCATAAACCGCCATCATGACTTGTTACCATCCCTGCAGCATCTTGACCTCGATGCTGAAGAAGAGTTAATGCATCAAAGATAGTCTGGTTAACCATCGAAGTGCTAACAACACCAACGATACCACACATTAAAATTCACCTCATGTTGGGGAAGGGTTTTCACCCTGTATATTCTAAGCAGCCTTTTTAAGGGCTTAACTACTACTTAACTATTAAAGGTACGCTCAATAAGAGAGGGATCTATCATATCGCTCCCTTTGCCTAACATTTCACGCACCCAATCTTTCATTATAACTAACTGTGGAATAAGCTGAGACGTTTGCCAAAACTGAGTTTTTTCAATCGCCGGACTTAAACTAAGCAGAGAGACAAACGCGATGACAACCAAACTACCGCGAGCGAAACCGAAAACCATTCCCAGAACTCGATCAGTACTACTGAGCCCTGTAACTTGAATTAAGGAACCAAGCAAAAAGCTAACTAACGCGCCGACTACCAAACTTGCCACAAATAACGAAACAAACGAAACAACATAGCGAATCTGATCATTCTGAACTTGGTCTATTAAAAGCGATTGCAAGTTACCAGCAAATTTCACTGATACAACAAATGCAATTACCCACGTCACAAGTGAAAGAACTTCTTTAACAAACCCTCGCTTCAAGCTAAGCAAAGACGAGAGAATAACGACCGCAATAATTAGCCAATCTAAAGTAGATATTGAGCTAAGTTGTTCCATAAGTTCCTCTAAATTTCAGCGAGGCAGTTTAACAGAAGCTCGCCTTTTTCCAAGCCTAATATTATCGATTTTAATTAGGAGAAAATTTGACAACGATCCCCTTCAAAAGAAACTCTTTCTCTATGTCATTTCTTGACGCTTCAGCGGAGTCTCTTTTGATTTCAGGGCCAACGAAAACTTTATGCAATGACTGAGTTGTCACCCGGTATGCGGGGTAACCTGCGTCTTTAAGCTTCTTAACCAATCGGCTTGCATTTTCACTACTTTTAAATGTCGCTATCTGCACTGTCCAGCGCACAGCAGGCTTGAGCTTTTCAATCTTTTTGACTGAGGTTTTCTTTGGTTCACTCGATACATTAGCTTTTTTACTTTCAGACTCTGAGGCATCAGCAGGATTGGGTGTTGGCTGGGCTGCATTCTGAGCCGTAGCGAGCTGACCACTATCCGTTTTGGGAATGAGTTTAATCTCACTCGCACTCGGCTCTACTGATTCATTTTTTGCTAATGGCTGAACAGGCTGTATGACCGGCACCACCAAAGCAGGTGGTTCTGGCATATTAATGACAATATCAAGTTCAGCAGGCTTCTCACCATCTAGAACCATAGGAAGCACGATGGCAGCACACACAATCATTATGCCCGCGCCCACTAAACGATGTTTAGATGTGCTATCTAAAACCATAAGGTATCCCTAATCTATAATTCACGCATTTCAAGATAGTGTGAAACCGTTACAAATGATCCAAATATAACAACGGGGCGATTTTCCACTCGAGCTTGCTTGACCGCCTCACTATAGGCGCCTTCAAATTCATCAAATCCCTTTACATCGCTCGGAAGTAACGCTAAAAGCTCGCTTTTACTCGCTCCGCGAGGAACGTTTAAACTGCATACTTTCCAGGACTGAAAGGCGTCTTTTAATATATCGAGAACACTCGCAATATCTTTGTCTTTCAACATACCTATTACGGCAATCGGTTTTTTGTCGAATTGCGACACACGACTCTTCAGCTCATTTGCCGCTTCTGGGTTGTGAGCAACATCGATATAAACAAACGGATCTTTCTCAACTAGTTCAAAGCGCCCTTTCAGTGTTGCGTTAGAAAATAAAGCTTCCAACTGAGCTTGGCTTACACCTTCGTCGAGCAGCATAAGGGCTTGAATTACGGTAGCTGCATTTTCAATTGGCAACTTAGGCCGCGGCAAATTCGAATACTGAGCCTTTTCAGAGCTCCAAGACCAGTACTGCCCATCGTCTATTGCATAAGCAAAGTCGCAGCCTTTTTGATATAGAGGCGCATTAAGTGCTTGCGCCACCTCAGAAATACTACTTGGAGGGTTAACAACACCCGACACCAAAGGTTTGCTAGATCGAGCTATACCTGCTTTTTCTCGGGCTATAACGTCCAGTGAATCACCTAGCCAATCGGTATGATCTAATGATATTGACGTCACAACAGCCAAATCTGTATCTATCATATTAACCGAATCCAAACGACCACCTAATCCTACTTCGAGCACCCAATAATCAAGCTCTAGCTCAGAAAATATCAACAGAGCGGCAAGAGTAGAAAATTCGAAAAACGTTAACGGAGTGTCTTTTCGAGCATTTTCTATCTTTTCAAATGCGTTAATTAAAAGTTCATCACTGCATTCGCGATCATTTAGGGATACACGCTCATTAAAACGAAGAAAATGGGGAGAAGTATAAGTTCCGACCGTTCGACCTATCGAAATGAGATATTGAGTGATCAACGCGCAAGAAGAGCCTTTACCGTTTGTCCCTGCAACTGTAATGACTTTTTTATTGGGCCGCTTTAGATCAAGCTCAGCTAGAACTTTTAGACCGCGATCTAAGCCCAATTCAATTTCAGAAGGGTGTTGACTCTCGATATATGAGAGCCAATCCGATAATGACTTCGCCGCCATTAATTTACGCTACCTTATGAGTAAGTATCGACAAAATGTTATGTAAGCGATCACGCATTTCATGACGCGTTATGATCATGTCAAGTGCGCCCTTGTCCAACAAGAACTCACTTCGCTGGAATCCTTCTGGCAATGTCTCTCTTACGGTTTGTTCGATAACACGTGGGCCAGCAAATCCGATAAGTGCGTTAGGTTCTGCAACATTCAAATCGCCCAGCATCGCCAAGGAAGCAGATACACCTCCGAACACCGGGTCAGTCATTACTGAGATGTAAGGAAGCCCTTGCTGCTTCATCTTCTCTAGCGCTGCTGATGTCTTTGCCATCTGCATCAAAGAAATTAACGCTTCTTGCATTCGTGCTCCGCCACTGGCAGAAAAACATACTAGTGGAACGCGTTTTTCTAAACATACGTTAACTGCTTGAATGAATCGCTCGCCAACAATCGCTCCCATTGAGCCACCTAGAAAACTAAACTCGAAAGCAACGGCCACGACAGGCAAACCGTTTAGCGAACCTTCCATCGCAACAAGCGCATCTTTCTCGCCTGTTGCTTTTTGAGCTGCTGACAAACGATCTTTATAGCGCTTAGAGTCTTTAAACTTTAGTTTATCTTCCGGTTCTAGATGAGCGCCAATTTCTTCGCGCCCCTCTTTATCTAAAAACAGATCAAGACGTCGACGTGCACTAACGCGCATATGATGGTCACACTTAGGACAAACATCCTGATTCTTTTCTAACTCGGGACGATATAAAACATTGTCACATTTAGGACATTTCTTCCAAAGGCCTTCTGGCACAGCAGAATTCTGTGCACGCTTAGATTCGCTTCTTACGATCGATGGAACAAATTTATCTAACCAGCTACTCATTTAATTCTCCAAAACTTAATCAAGCCTGACGGTCCATTGCATTACGCATAGGAGTTAGTACATTTTCTAAGGCTTGAGCAATATATTCTTTGTCTTCGTTTTTAGACTCAGCGATTGTATTAACTAAAACACTTCCCACGATTACGCCGTCCGAACACTGACTAACAGCGGCTGCTGTTTCAGCGTCTTTAATACCGAACCCAACACCAATAGGAAGGTTTGTTACGCCTCTTAGCTTCTCAACATGCTCACGCACACTATTTACATCTAATGTTGCGGAACCTGTGACGCCTTTTACAGAGACGTAGTACACATAACCACTCGCCAAGTCACATATTTTCTTAGCTCTCGCCATAGTCGTGGTAGGCGAAAGTAAATAAATTAGGTCAATTTCCTGACTGCGGAAGTATTCTACTACATCTGTCGCTTCTTCTGGAGTCAGATCTACTAATAAAACACCATCGACACCACTTGCTTTTGCATCTTTGGCAAAGTTCTCGTAGCCATAAAATTCAATAGGATTCAGATATCCCATAAGCACAACAGGGGTAGTCTGATTTTCAGCACGAAATTCTTTTACAGAAGCCAAGACGGATTTAACACTGGCGCCCGCCTCTAGCGCCCTTTCACAAGCAAGCTGAATAACAGGCCCGTCAGCCATTGGATCAGAAAAAGGCATACCTAATTCAATGATGTCTGCACCACCTTCCACTAACCCACGCATGATAGAAGCAGTATAGTCTGGCGACGGATCCCCTGCGGTTACATAAGGAATAAGCGCCTTACGCCCCTTCTCTTTCAATTCAGTTAGGCAACTATTAATTCGGCTCATTTTAGACCTCTACACCATCTAATGAAGCGACAGTATGTATATCTTTGTCACCACGACCTGATATATTCACAACAATAAACTGATCTTTAGACATTGTCTTCGCAAGTTTCATACCGTAAGCAACGGCGTGACTAGATTCTAAAGCAGGCATAATGCCCTCGATCTTTGTCAGCGTACGAAAACCATCCATTGCTTCATCGTCATCGATAACAACATAATCAGCTCGACCACTGTCTTTCAACCAAGCATGCTCTGGCCCCACTCCAGGGTAATCAAGACCCGCAGATATGGAGTGCGTACCCAAGATTTGTCCATCATCATCGGCCATAACGTAGGTACGATTACCATGTAAAACACCTGGTCGCCCCGCTGACAATGGCGCAGCATGCTGCCCTGTTTCCAACCCATACCCACCTGGTTCAACACCATACATACGGACTTCGGTATCATTAATGAACGGATGAAACATTCCTATTGCATTAGACCCACCGCCAACACATGCTACAACTGCGTCCGGTAAACGACCTTCGCGCGCGAGACTCTGTTCTTTTGTTTCTCGCCCAATGATCGCTTGAAAGTCTCGTACCAACATCGGATAAGGGTGCGGGCCGGCAGCAGTACCTATAATGTAGAAAGTATCGTCAACATTACTTACCCAATAACGCATCGCTTCATTCAGCGCATCTTTTAACGTTTTAGTACCTGAATCTACAGGAATAACCTCAGCACCAAGAAGCTTCATTCGATACACGTTTAGTGTCTGGCGTCGAATGTCCTCTTCTCCCATAAACACCTTACAATTTAAACCAAGTCTTGCGGCAACCGTCGCAGTCGCAACGCCATGCTGCCCCGCTCCAGTCTCAGCAATAATATTAGGTTTACCCATATGCTTAGCGAGCAGCGCCTGACCAATCGCATTGTTAATTTTATGCGCGCCGGTATGATTTAGATCTTCTCGTTTAAGATAGATTTTCGCTCCGCCCGCCTGTTCAGTTAGACGCTCGGCGAAATACAAAGGCGAAGGACGACCAACATAGTGAGCAAGATCATTATCGAAGGCAGCTTGAAATTCTGCACTCTTAGACAATTCTTGATACATGTTAGTCAGGTCATCAAGTGCCGACATTAACGTCTCAGAAACAAACACTCCACCAAAACGTCCAAATCGGCCCCTTTCATCCGGCAAATCTGAATTAAATTTGTTATCGCTCACTTTTTGCTCCAACCTTTAGCTTCAAATATAAAGTCTCTTACTTTAACGAAATCTTTTTTTCCTTTAGCGAGCTCAACACCACCACTCACATCAACAGCATAAGGTGACACACTTGAGACAGCCTGCGAAATATTACTAGGCGTTAGACCCCCAGCTAAAATAATAGGGTTATTTGAGGACTTCGGTATTCGCCCCCAATCAAAGACTTCTCCTGTGCCCCCTGGTACGCCAGGCTTATAAGCATCTAACAAGATAGCTGATGCTCCAATATAGCGATCGAACTCAACTCGCAAATCGAGTTCCGGCTTCATTCTTAACGCTTTTATATAACTTACTCCGTAAGAATCACATTCTTTTGGAGATTCATCGCCATGGAATTGAACAACCCAACGGGAATTTCCCGAAACCACCGCATCCACCTCAGATGCAGAAGCATTGACAAATAACGCCACTGGCGTAATAAATGGAGGAAGTTGATTGACAATTTCGTTTGCTAAATTAGGTTCAATGTAACGAGGGCTTTTAGAATAAAATACAAAGCCTATCGCATCGGCACCAGTTTCAATAGCAAACAAGGCATCCTCTAAATTCGTAATACCACAGATTTTTACTCTAATCATATTAAAGCGCCTCGTCTTTAAAAGGGAGAAAGTGCGGACCTAATGGAATTTTAGGAACGTCAAATTCATCTGGGTACTGAGCATCTACAAAATATAAACCATGGGGTGGGGCCGTAACCCCTCCCTGCGTTCGATCTTTAGCATCCAAAACTTGCTTCGCCCACTGAACTGGTTTTTCGCCCGCGCCGATCGCCATTAATACGCCTGCAAAATTTCGAATCATATGGTGCAGAAAAGCATTGGCTCGAATATCGAGCACAATATACTGACCAAATTTGTTAACTGAAAAATTAAGAACAGTTCGGATAGGGCTGCGCGCTTGACAGCCAATAGCTCGGTAAGAGGAAAAGTCGTGAGTTCCAATAAAACAGGCAGCGGCTTGCTGCATCTTTTGCTCAGACAAATCTTTGTAGGTCCAAGTCACCCCTTTTGCCATTATTGCGGGCCGGAATTCAGACTGATAAATGACATATCGATAACGACGCGTCAACGCACTGAATCGTGCATGAAACTCATCAGCAACATAATTCGCCGCAACAACCGAAATATCGGGAGGAAGATGGGTATTTACACCTAAAGTCCACGCTCGGATAGGACGTTCTGAAGCCGTTTCAAAGTGAACCACCTGCGAGCTGGCGTGAACGCCAGCATCAGTGCGCCCAGCGCAAATAACGCCAACGCTGTGATTGGCTATTTTAGACAATGCGTATTCTAGTTTTTCCTGAACAGTATCAACATCAAATTTCTGGGCTTGCCACCCTTTGTAACGCGAGCCATCGTATTCGACGACTAAAACAACTTTCTTTTTACTCACTTGGGAACATTCGCTCCATCATACTTTCAGCCTCGGCAACCTGTTGCTCGTTGCCTGTTTCAATTACATCTTCAAGTATAACACGTGCTCCCTCTTCGTCGCCCATATCCATATAAGCGCGTGCTAAATCGAGTTTTGTAGCAACTTCATCACCACTTGCATCGAAGAAATCAATATTTTCTTCATCATCGCTGACTTCTTCATCCGCAGCAGCTTCAGCTTCACCGAACTCAGGAATTTCCAAGTCATCTTCTGAGACTTCATTTTGAGCCTCAGCTAAGGACTCTTCAATAGACTGTGCGAGAGTGTCACTTGGCTCTTCGTCAAATACAGAGCTTTCGTCGACATCATCTTGATCAACGTCATTTAATAAATTACTTACAAACTCTTCTTCTTCCGAGTTAGACTCGTCCTCTTCTGAAATGTCGCCTATACCTTCCAGGTCATCAATATCAGAAGACGCGTCAGCAATCTCCTCAAGTTCGTTTTCACCAGCTGAATCAAAGTCATCTAACCCTCCAACGTCCAACTCGTCGTCATCTGCGACTTCATCCATTGTTGGAATCTGCTCCTCCTCAGACTCGAGCTCAGGGAATGCATCCTCAAGGTCAGCAGCCTCTGCATCATCTTCATCCGCCAACTCATCCATTTCGGCTTCAAGCGATGCCAAAGGATCAAACTCGTCATCTAGAGAATCTTCAAGAGGTGTTTCCGTTGATAAGTCATCAACAGACGCGACGCCTTCATCGACATCATCAAATTCGTCAAATGCAGAAGCATCTTCTTGTGCATCCGTATCAAAATCAAAAGCGAAAGGATCCTCTTCCTCTAACTCTTTTTTCTCTTCAAATGGATCATCTATTGGCTCTGGCGCACTTTCTTCGGCTTCAGCACTGGCTGCCGCAACGGCAGTTGTCGCAGCGGCAGCAGGTATTGCAGCATCAGACAAATCAAATTCATCCATTGATGTATCTTGCTCTAACTTCTTCTTGCCTGAGCGCTTAACCAACATACCGACCAAGAAACCCAATAGGAGCATTACGACGCCCCCAATTGAAAGTACGATTGGGTTTCCAAAAATTTTATTCACCCAAGAATCAGCTTCCGCTTGGGCTTGCTCCCTACGTAGTTGATCTGCCTCCAAAAGCTGATCAACTGTATTCTTTTGCTCTTGTAGCGCTTGTTGGGCACTTGTAAATTGTCGCTGCAACTCAGCCATTTGCTTGTCTTTCAGGCTGATTAGCTTCTCCAATGTATCAAGCTGAGAATTGAGCTCACTCAACTGACCAGACAGCTCTTTTTTCTCTCTTAGCTCTTTATCAAGGCCTTCCTGTGTTGCAGACAGTTTATCTTCGAGTTCTGCCAATTTGGCACTTTCGGCTGGATTAGAACTGGCGTCTTTTTCAGGTAATTCACTCTGCCCTGATGCTAATGTTAATTTAGCATCCTTATCAGCAACGGGAGCAGGGATGGTATTTGAGTTAGCCTGAGTGTTTAGCTGAGCTCGTTCAACAAGAGATTTCAATCCACCAGCCTGCTTGAGCGCAACCCAAGCCTGATGCTGCCGCTCAAACTCTTCCTTAGAAGCCGTACGATTAAACAGTTTAATCTGCTCTTCTGTCGGAAGACGTAGAACCGTCCCTTCTTTTAAAAGGTTAATATTGTTAGCGATGAAAGCTTCACGATTTAACGATTGAATCGCCATCATCGTTTGGTAGATGGTCAGCTGATTAGTTGTCTGATTGCCTTTCGCAATAGACCACAGCGTATTACCTTTCTGAACATTCTTCTGACCAAAAGAGGACAACTGCTGTGCTGCCTGCCCTTCTTTCTCAAAAGGTACTGTGTCAGCCTTTACTCTACTGGATGTAGGAGATTGTTGAGTAGATTGAACAACTTCTGGCGATGCTTTATCTACTAACGCAGACGCTGCGACCGGTGTTTGATACTCTCTGACAACCTGACCACTAGGCCACCTTGCCGCAAGCACAAACTTTAGTTCATCTGCATCTAACGGTGCATCTGATTGAACTAAAACGACAAGCTGGCCATTTTCTCGCGCGACTTGAAAAGACAGTTGTGATAACACGCGCGTTGGAACCAGTCCCGCTTGCTTAAATTCACTTTCAGAGCCTAATCGAACACGAACATCCTGAGGAGATAAGCCTGCAACATCGCTTAACTTAATTTCCCCTCGATAGGGCTCATCCAATTTAGAGCGAGAAGTTAATTCACCTAACTCTAAAGCATAACTACTGGAAACATATAGCACACCCGACACAGCAATACTAACGAGCGTTTTTTTAAGCATATATAGTTCCTTCTCTTCTAACAAAGTCTATATGGATGAGTTTTAAGTATCTTACACAGGTCGACATTTATCAATAGCTTTAGAATCAATGGTTTGGACTATATCACAAAATAAGGCGAACTCTACGGCTTAACTGTCAAAAAGCGGTCTCTAAAATAGAACCCTTGGACAAAATCAACTCCTAAACTCCTTGCAAACTCTAGATCATCTTGATTCTCTACGCCTTCTAAAATTATGTTTTTATTGGTTAACCTAGCAAATTCAATCATCTTCTCAACAAACAGCATAAAATTTTTGTCATGCTTCATACTTACAACATGTTTATCAAGCTTCACCCAATCAACCAACTGCATAACTGAAATTGAAATCATTGACTTTGGGTTACATAAATCATCGATTGCCGTCCCAATTCCTAATGCAGAAAACGCTTCTATCATGGTGAGACTCATTAGCGCGTCGTTAACCTCCGAGTTTTCAATTAGCTCAATCACCACTCGCTCCCTGCCATATTCCTTAGCGAGATGCATAAAAGGGCAATTAAGCGCATCCGTGCCAGCAGCAAAAAAAGCATCTTGGTCAAGGTTTACAAACAACATTTTCCCCGAATCTGCGTTTGCTAGTTGAATTTTTTTCTGGGCATATTCAACTTGAAACAGAGTGATAGGGTTATCGTGGAGAGCGGCATAGACAAAATCAGGGCGGACAGCATTTCCACTTTGATCAAAAAAGCGTGACAACGCTTCATATCCAAATGTATCACCAGTAGCAAGTGAAACAATCGGTTGATACTCAACTCCATAACGCTGCTTTTGAACAATGTCGATTAATATAGATTGTGACAATCCTGTCATGGACAACTGACTCACCATAAGACCTCTAATAAAAACAAAACCTTACAATTGTAAATGATTATCACAAACTAAAAAATAGTTTTCTGAATCCTAACCAAAACTAATAATAACGATTAGCAAAAAGCAATCTCAAAGCATAAAAAAAGGCCATCAGAGTAAATCTGATGGCCCTCTATAAAGACTAGCGTGGGTTACATCATGCCGCCCATGCCGCCCATGCCGCCCATATCAGGCATAGCAGGAGCATCATCTTTTGGGATTTCAGCGATCATTGCTTCAGTTGTGATCATAAGACCGGCAACAGACGCTGCAGCTTGCAACGCTGAACGCGTTACTTTTGCTGGATCAAGAATACCCATTTCAATCATATCGCCATATTCGCCAGTTGCAGCGTTGTAACCGAAGTTACCTTCACCCTGCTTAACTTTATCTACGACAACAGACGCTTCGTCACCCGCGTTTGATACGATTTGACGCATTGGAGATTCCATTGCGCGCAACGCTAGATCAATACCTACTTTCTGATCTTCGTTGCTACCTTCTAGAGAAGCGACTTTAGACAATGCACGTACTAGCGCTACACCACCACCAGCAACAACACCTTCTTCAACGGCAGCACGAGTTGCATGAAGAGCGTCATCTACACGCGCTTTCTTCTCTTTCATTGCCACTTCAGTCGGCGCACCAATTTTGATTACTGCAACACCGCCAGCAAGCTTAGCAACACGCTCTTGAAGCTTTTCTTTGTCGTAATCAGAAGATGAATTCGCAATTTCAGCACGAATTTGCTCTACACGACCTTGAATGTTAGCTGCATCACCTGCGCCATCCACTACAGTCGTATTTTCTTTTGTTAGTGTAACGCGTTTAGCGGTACCCAACTGATCAACCGTTGTTCCTTCTAGAGACAGACCTACCTCTTCAGAGATCACTGTCGCACCTGTAAGAATAGCGATATCTTCTAGCATCGCTTTACGACGATCACCAAAACCAGGCGCTTTAGTTGCCGCAACTTTCACGATGCCGCGCATGCTATTAACAACCAATGTCGCCAATGCTTCACCTTCTACGTCTTCTGCAACAATAAGAAGAGGACGAGAAGACTTAGCAACAGCTTCTAGCGTAGGTAGTAAATCGCGGATGTTTGAGATTTTCTTATCAACAAGAAGGATGAACGGATTTTCAAGTTCAGCGCTCATCGTTTCTTGATTGTTGATGAAGTAAGGAGAAAGGTAACCACGGTCAAACTGCATACCTTCTACAACGTCTAGCTCATCTTCGAAGCCAGAACCTTCCTCAACAGTGATAACGCCTTCTTTACCAACGCGCTCCATTGCTTCAGCAATTAGCTTACCAACGGTTTCATCAGAGTTTGCAGAGATAGTACCAACTTGCTCTACAGCACGATTGTCAGAACAAGGCGTTGAAAGCGCTGCAATCTCTGCAACAACAGCCGTAGTCGCCTTATCAATACCACGCTTAAGGTCCATTGGGTTACGACCCGCCGCTACCGCTTTTAGGCCTTCAGTCACAAATGATTGAGCCAAAACAGTTGCTGTTGTCGTACCATCACCAGCAACATCATTTGCTTGTGATGACACTTCTTTAACCATTTGAGCGCCCATGTTTTCGAATTTATCTTCTAATTCGATTTCTTTCGCCACAGACACGCCATCTTTGGTTACTAGTGGAGCACCAAACGATTTTTCGATTACAACGTTACGACCTTTAGGTCCTAGAGTAACTTTTACTGCGTCCGCTAGAACGTTAACGCCTTGTAGCATTTTCTGACGCGCGCTATCTGAAAATTTTACTTCTTTAGCAGCCATTTTCTTTATCCTAAATTGTGAATTTCGTTATGTTATCAAAACGGTTGGAGATTAGGCTTCAACGATGCCGTAGATCTCTTCTTCTTTCATAATAAGCAGTTCTTCACCGTCAATTTTAACAGTTTGACCAGAGTACTGACCGAACAACACAGTATCTCCAGTCTTAACAGCTAGCTCGCGCACGTCACCGTTTGATTGAATACGACCCGTGCCGACAGCTAGGACCTCACCTTGTGTAGGCTTTTCTGTAGCTGATCCAGGCAAAACGATACCAGATGCGGTTGTTGTCTCTTCTTCTTTACGGCGAACAACAACACGATCGTGCAAAGGACGAATATTCATTGATCTTAATCTCCAAAATTAATCAATACCAGGAATCCCCTGGCCGGACTGCCCTACTTTTCATAGTAGGATTCTGTATCGACTTTTTAATGTGGTCGAGAAAACACATTTCAACCCTAAAGCGTTACTTTTTTTCGATAAAGTCGTTTTCTTCTTTTGAATATTCGCCGTCGATCGGCGTCTCGGATTTTGAAGCCTGAGCATCAAAAGGGGAATGATCCCATGCGGAGCGCATGTTCATTCTATTCTTGAGAAAATTCAAGGCGATCCCAGAAGCAACCACTTTACGTAATGGGGAGATAAGCATCAACGCCCCTATCGCATCGGTCACAAAGCCTGGTATCAGCAAGCAAAGCCCAGCAAACGCCAACATAAAACCTTCCGCAATTTCCACTGCCGGAATTTCGCCCCGCTGAAGCTTCTCTTGAGCCTTAAACGCAGCATCTATACCTTGCTTTCGTATCAACGAGACACCGATCGCAGCGGTTAAAAATACAAGTAAAACCGTGGTTAAGCCACCTATTTGACCACCAACTTCTATCAGTACGAAAAGCTCCACGACAGGAACCAATATAAACAATAGTAACGCGTATCGCATATTTACCTTCTTCGATTTATCATGTTCATAATTACTATTTTGGGCCATTCAATGACGAATCAAGAACAACAAGACTTTAAATCTCAAGTCTTCCTTCTTTTATCTAGCTCGGATGCGGGAGACATCTTCTCGTATGGGCAACTCGCCAAACTTGCTGGCGCACCGAGGCATGCGAGACTCGTTGGAAGGATACTACGAGAATTACCAAAGAAAAGCACTTTACCTTGGCATAGAGTGATTAACGCGCGCAAAATGATCAGCTTTCCTGAAAACAGCGAAGCCTATAATAGACAAAGAGAGCGACTCGAAGCCGAGGGATGGGTCATTACGGGACAAAAGCTACTCACCAAAGAAGAAAGCAAGTAGCTAAATAGTCGTAGGCAAATTAATAATTTTCAGCCTCTAACGTGGCATAATCAGTCACGAAAATTATTAAATTGAACAGGCACTTCAAGATCCGCACCCTTTAGCATCTGCATCACTTGCTGAAGGTCGTCTCGCTTCTTACCCGTTACACGTAATTGTTCGCCCTGCACTTGAGCTTGAACCTTAATTTTGCTGTCTTTTATAAGTTTGACAATTTTCTTAGCGGCAGCCTGCTCAATACCTTCTTTCAATGTAATCGTTTGCGTTGCACGCAAATTACTCTCAACCATATCGCCTTTATCTAAGGATTTAAGATCGATGCCACGATTAATGAGTTTCAGCCCTAACATCTCGTTCATTTGTCTTAGCTGCATTTTGTTTTGCGCTTCCAAAACAAGCGTTTTCTTGTCTTTTAGTTCAAACTTTGCATCGACACCCTTAAAATCATACCGAGTAATTACTTCCCTGTTAGCCTGATCAACGGCATTAGTAACTTCATGTCCGTTAAGCTCGGAAACAACGTCAAATGAAGGCATTTTTCGCTCCTAAAGTGATAATATGTGAGAATTGTAAAAGCTAAAGACCATCGACACACGGTCTAATGAGCTCACTAAAAATATAAAAAGTATTCGTACTTTATTAAATTGGGCGCGATAATACCAAGGTTAATAAAAAACCGCTAATTCTCATACACACTTACAATATGACTCAAAATACCTGTTTGATAATCGGAGCTGGCGCGGTAGGACTACTATGGTCAGCCAAGCTTGCAAGCCGAAACACTGATGTGCACCTGCTCTATCGATCGCATAACCCAGGCAACCATATCCACATTGAAGACGATGCCAGTGAGGCAGGCCTCGGTGATGATGCTCGCGATATTGACGACCTTTCAGGGAATGCAATACTCGACCCCGTCACTAAAGTGAAAAGCCTAACAGTGGACGAGCTAGATCATAAATACGACAATATTTTGATCTGTACAAAATCGTTCGACCTTGTTGACGCGTACCAATCAATTCGCGAATTCACAAAAAAGAATGCCAACATTTGGACACTTTGTAATGGTATGGGCATGCACGACGAACTACTCCCTCACCTAAAAAGCGGACAAAAACTGTGGGCAGGAGTAACCAGTGAAGGCGCACTAAAAATAAACCATAACACAGTGAAGCGAACGGGATCGGGCGATACATTCTTCGGCATATATAAACCCTCGGATAAAAGTAACGATGTGGAGACGACACAACCCTTCCTCGAAGACACCATTTTTCATAGCCTCCTAGTTCCAAACATTACGCATAGAATGCTCGAAAAGCTTGCTGTAAATTGCGTCATCAACCCAATCACAGCCTTATTTGAAATACGAAACGGTGAAGTGCTAGACGAACCCTATAAGTCGCTTGCGGAACAATGCACAAAAGAACTCGCTGATTGCTATCTAGAAGCCCCATTGCAACCCCTGATCAGCAACGCTGCCAGCTTTTCTTTTTTCAACTTAGTAAATCGGGTTTACACCGTTGCACAACTAACGAGACTCAATCACTCTTCGATGCACGAAGATCTAAAATTCGGACGAAAAACCGAAATCGAAAATATTAGTGGCTACATGATCAAACAGGCGACAAACAACCTTCCATTGCAAAGCACCCTATTACATGCAATTTTATCCCCGACAAAACGGGAACAACATAAAAAGGCACTTCTGGAAATCGCTACTTCTTAACTAGGGAAGGTGCGAATAAGCCTTAAGAGCTTCAGCCTCACCAGACAGAAGTAGGTTGGTAGAAAAGCATCAAATCACTGACGCTAGGACAAGAAATCCACGCGTCATTCTCAGCATGGATTTCTAAAGAAAGGAGATAGAAGCCGCTTATCTATAATGAGATATTTATAGGAGCGTCACTTTGTCTTTCGACAATAGAATTTTCTTATCTTTGTATAGTGCACCAATTGCTTTTTTAAACGTCGCTTTACTGACTTTAAACACACGATTGATTTCATCGGGAGAGCTTTTATCAGTGATTGCCATCTCTCCTCCATTCGCTTTCAAATGTTCGATAATATCATCCAAGATATTTTGAACTTTTTTATACCCAACAGGCTGTAAGCTTAAGTCTATTTTGCCATCTTCTCTTACGCGTTTAACAAAAGCCTGAGCGCGCTCTCCTTTACGCAATTGCCTAAAGGCATCTTGAAAAAACAACACTCCCCAGAACCTTTGATCAATAATGCACTTAAAGCCAATATTTGTTTTGTCACCAACTATAACCTCAACCTTATCACCTGCACGGTAAGGTGGCTCGTCGCGATTCAACAGCGCATCAATTTTAGTTGTCGCTACAATACGGTTGGTATGCTGATCTAGATACACAAATACAAGGTGGGTTTGCCCCTCTTCAATTGTATTTTTTTGCTGACTAAACGGAACAAGAAGATCTTTTGGCAAGCCCCAATCAAAAAATGCACCAACCTGATTAACCGCAATTGCTTTTAGTCCGGCAAATTCCCCTACTTGAACTTCAGGCATCAGGGTCGTGGCGATAAGTTCGTCTTCAGAGTCAAGATAAACAAATACATCCAGCTCATCACCTACCTTAGAGTTTGCTGGAACATAGCGTTTAGGCAGTAGAATTTCACCTAAGTTAAGTGCATCGAGATACACCCCAAAGTCTTTCTCTTTAACAATACGCAAATTATTTACGCGACCAATTTGGGTTGCCATACTCACTCCAGCAAAGTAAAAGGAAGGGACTATACTCAGATAATCACTTTAATCAAGAAGGGCTGTTTAATTCCATACAAGTTTTCATAAGCTTTTCGAGCTCCGCCTCCCCTTTCTCTTCCATAAGTTCGATGTTTCTATCTGGTATTGTAGAGGTGTCGCCGTAATGCTCGATCGCTTTTTCTACACTCTGCTCCCGAAGTATGTGCAACATAGGATAAGGCGAACGATTAGTATAGTTTGAAACATCGCTCGGCTCTGCCCCTGAAAAACAATAATTGGGGTGGAATGTCGCAAGCTGATATACACCTTCACACCCTTGCTGATACATCAACTCTTCAGCGAGCTCGACAAAGTCCAAGTATCTATGAAAATCGGCTAAAAGAGTTGGAAAAATAACCAATGTCGTTTCTGTTTCAGGATTCTGGTCAAGCCAGTTAATCTCATTCATCAATTCTTGAAGCGCAACATCATTCTTTTTTGTTCGAATGACAATGGATCGGATAGATTGTCGCTCCACTTCTCGTTTCGCGAACGGACAAACAGATAGGCCAACGATAAACCTCTCCACCCAGTTTTCAGTTTGAGAAATGACCACTTCATCTGTCAATTGCATACGTTTACTCTATAGTATTTTTTCGAAGTGTAATTCATGCATCAAGAGAGGTCTAATTTTTCGCTCCCAACGTTATTCATCCCGCCTTTTGCTAACACACCTAAGATTTAACGCTAAAGTCCATACTACTGACACTAACATGTTATAATGCCTAAAATTTTTCATTATACCCGAGTACCCCTATGTCCTTTGAAGACTTAGATTTAGATTTCACTATTGAACAAGCCATTTCCGATATGGGGCTAACGTCTCCAACACCTATTCAAATTCAGGCAATACCAGCCGCACTGGATGCTCAAGATATATTAGCTAGCGCACCGACAGGCACTGGTAAAACAATTGCATTTGCCGCACCGATTATTCAACATATTTTGGATAGGGACGAAGAGTCTACCCTTGCTCCAAAAGCATTAATACTCGCTCCAAGCCGAGAGCTAGCTCGACAAATATTTCAAGTAATCGAAAAGCTTCTGACACATACTCGCATACAGTTACAACTTATCGTTGGTGGCACGCCTTATGGAAACCAACAAAAACAGCTTAGCGAACCCTGCGACATTTTAGTTGCAACCCCTGGCAGGCTAATTGAGCTAGACCAAAAAGGATGGCTCGATTTATCCGATGTCTCCATGTTTGTTATTGATGAAGCCGATCGAATGCTCGATATGGGCTTCATCGACGCAGTTACAAGCATTGCAAAAGAACTACCAGCACATCAAACGCTATTCTTTTCGGCAACAATTGAAGGCGAAAAGATGGGGAGATTTGCATCAACACTGCTAAAAGAAGACGCCACCCAAATTCAATTATCTGAGTCGGTAAGATCTGTTCCGTCTCAAATTACTCAGCTAGCCATGAGGGTCGACGATGAACCTCATAAAGAAGCACTCTTAAAACATATCCTAGAAAAAGACGAAACCAATCAAGCTGCTGTTTTCGTTTCTAATAAAGATCACGTTGATATTTGGGTTCAAAAAATACGCAATTGGGGTTTACGATGCGATGGCCTTCATGGAGACATGAAGCAAGGCGACCGAAATGATCACTTAAAACAAATGAAGAAAGGCCGCCTTAAAGTTCTCGTCGCTACTGATGTCGCTTCTAGAGGCTTAGATTTGCCTGAAATCAACACAGTGATCAACGTACGCCTACCACGAAAGGCCGATGCATACGTTCATCGCGCGGGACGTGCATCAAGGGAAGGGAACCCAGGTAAATGCTATTCGTTAGTAGACATCAACGACCTACCTATGATGGAAAAAATTCAGCGCTATATGCAAGTCGCTGTTAAGTTCACCAAAATCGAGGGTCTAGAGCCTAAAATGAAGGTTCGTTCTCCGAGCCGAAGACCAAAGAAGAAGAAATCAACGAACACGAAAGCAAAAAGCAAGTAGCATTACTCGCTCTAGCAAAAGCCAGATCTTGCCTTAATCAAGACGCCTGAACGATTGCCGTGCTGGCCTACAAAAAAAAAGACAAAAACAGCCATGTGTTTTTGTCTTTTTTTATTCCGTATAACGAACGCTTTTTAGAGACCATAAAACCGGCTCAATACCTCACCTCAACACAATGAGCAGCTACTCAAACCCTTCGCCATCTAAATCTAAAGTATGCTGCTTACGCTTCGCTTTGGTTTCAAGGTATTGACGATTATGCTGATTGACATGCACCTTTGTAGGCAACAGCTCTACGACATCAATACCATTTTCTTTAAGCTGCTCTGCCTTGTCTGGGTTATTTGTCAGCAGCCTAACTTGATTTACACCTAAAGACTTAAGCATTTTTGCAGCAATACCGAAATCCCTTCCATCATCAGGCAAATGCAGCATTTCATTGGCTTCATATGTGTCATATCCCTGATCTTGCAGTGCGTAGGCTTCCAACTTGGCATATAACCCTATACCTCGGCCTTCCTGCCTTAAATAAAGGATATACCCCCCCTCTGCATTGATCTTATCAATTGCCTCATCTAACTGTTCACCACAGTCACAGCGTCCTGACCCAAAAACATCGCCCGTTAAACACTCTGAATGCAAACGCACAAGGGGAATATCATTTTTACTCGCTGAAGTACCGGTAAAACCAATACCAATGTGCTCCTTGCCGGATTCGTCGCCATCAAAAGATATGAACTCCGCCATAACCTCTCCCGCTCGCATCGGGATGACTACGCGACGTTTTACCGTCAATTCATTCATCGTTTACTGCTCTCTAACAAATTTTTTAATGGGTGCATTATTAGGGCTTTCTTATATTTTTCAACTAATAATCACTTTTACGTAAGGAAATTAGGCATAGTACACCCAAATTCCTCTATTGTTGCTCGGTGTGGTCAGGTATTATCAGGTTAAGTGATCAAGCGGCAAGGACGTTCGATCTATCACTCGCCTTAACAAAAAGCTCGAATGTACACCTGTTACACCTTCAATTCGCGTCAACTTACCTAATAAAAACTCATGAAATTCGTCCATATCACCAACGATGACTTCCAATACGTAATCGGCGCTTTGACCTGTAACTAAACAGCAAGATTTGACTTCCGAGTAGGTATCCACCAGCGCTTCAAATACTTCGAACCGATCAGGCGTATGCCTGTCCATACTGATTTGTATGAACGCAGTAAGCTTCAATCCCAGCTTTTTTTCATCTAATAACGTTACACTTTTTCGAATAATACCTGACTCTTCTAGCGCCTTAACCCTTCTTAAACACGGAGACGGAGATAGTCCTACATTATCAGCCAGCTCCTGATTGGTTAAGCTAGAATCTTGCTGTAATTGTTGCAAAATTCGAATATCAATTCGATCTAACTTCATATAGGTCACACATATCAGCCAATATTTATATTTATTTAGCAATAAAATTCCAATTTTATCAAGTTGACCTGAAATTTAGCAATCTTATGCTACTAAAGTTGATGTACTATATAACTATTGAAACAAGCTAACCAATTTTGACTAAAAACTGGGTTATCGCCCAGAAAAACGACAAGGACAAAACGATGACGTCTTTTGACCATACTAAATACCGCCCATTTCAACCGGTAGCGATTGAAAATCGCACATGGCCTGATCAAGAAATTAAGCACGCTCCAAAGTGGTGTAGTGTTGACCTTCGCGATGGCAACCAAGCACTGGTTGAGCCAATGACAGTAGAACAAAAGAAGCAGTTTTTCGCCCTTCTCGTTGATGTTGGTTTCAAAGAAATTGAAGTTGGCTTTCCTGCAGCGTCTCAATTGGATTTCGATTTCGTTCGCTGGTTGATCGAAGAAAATCAAGTTCCTGATGACGTTTACATTCAAGTATTGACGCAAGCACGACCAGAACTTATCGAGCGTACCTATGAGTCTTTAAAAGGTGCGAAAAAAGCGGTCGTTCATGTTTACAACTCAACATCAAAAACCCAACGCGAACAAGTCTTCCGTTTAGATAAAGATGGCATCAAAAACATCGCAGTAAATGGCGCTAAATGCGTATTAGAACATGCAACGAAACACCCAGAAACAGAGTGGGTATTTCAATACTCTCCTGAGAGCTTTACAGGTACAGAGACAGATTATGCTGTCGAAGTATGTAACGCTGTTATTGATGTTTGGCAGCCAACTCCTCAGAAGAAATGCATCATCAATTTACCGGCAACAGTGGAAGTGACAACACCCAACCGATTTGCCGACCAAATTGAATACTTCTGCCGACACGTCAACAAACGTGATTCCATTGAAGTGAGTCTTCATACTCATAATGACAGAGGATGTGGTGTCGCTGCCGCTGAATTAGGAATGATGGCAGGCGCTGATCGTATCGAAGGCACCTTACTAGGTAACGGTGAGCGTACAGGGAATATGGATGTCGTGACAATGGCGATGAACATATACAGCCAAGGCGTTGATCCTAAATTAGCCTTAGGTGACATGGACCGAATCGTAAGCGTAGTGCAGGCGTGCACTCAGTTACCTGTCCATCCTCGTCACCCCTATGCTGGCGAACTTGTTTTTACCGCATTCTCTGGCTCACATCAGGATGCGATTAAGAAATGTTTAGCGCACCAACAAGACGACCAACCTTGGGATGTAGCTTACCTTCCAATCGACCCTACTGACGTAGGCCGTTCTTACCAAGAAGTTATCCGCGTAAACAGCCAATCAGGCAAAGGCGGCATGGCTTATACGCTAGAGCAAGAATATGGTTTGGCGCTACCTCGTTGGTTGCAAGTCGAATTCAGCCCAATTGTACAAAGGTTTGCTGAAGAAGATGGCGGCGTTATTGACGCAGAAGCAATGAAACAATTGTTTGAGTCAAGCTTCTTAACAGGAAAAGCACCATACTCACTAGGTCGCTACGAGCTAAGCAAGTCTGAGAATGATACTGTCCATGCAGAATTAATTGACAATGGCGAAGTCGTTCAGGTTAGCGGTCAAGGAAACGGCGCACTTTCTGCGTTTGGCGAAGCGCTAGGCAACTATTTTGATTTGAAAATCGACATCGTCCAATACCAAGAGCACGCACTAACCGTCGGTAGTGATGCCCAAGCTATCGCCTACGTCCAAGCAAATATCAATGGCGAACGCTTTAACGGCGCCGCGATTGATAACGACATAGTTTCAGCGTCAATTCAAGCTTTGTTAGCAACACTAAACCAAAAAGTGATTGCTGCAAAACAGGCGAACGTAGCATAACTACTAAGCCTAACCTTTGAGAGGCGGCAAAACTGCCTCTCTTTGAGCCGAGCGAATAACCCCCGCTCGGCTTTTTTAATTTAATAGAAATGCACGTGACTTCGTGAAAAGACCTCTATTCGTGCAAAGACTTCTAATAGGTGAGTGCTTTAACAATAAAAAATCTAATAAGACCCCCCCCCTAATTGTAGACAATACGATCCCTTCCCTCTTGCTTCGCTCGATATAACAGCTCATCTGCCGCTTTCATTAGGTCATGCTTGGACGCGTGATCAACATCCATAGAAGCAATGCCCGCACTTAAAGTAATCGTAAACTCATCACAACCATAGGACAATGGTTCGCTGGATAGTACGATACGGTAGCGCTCACACGCAACAATGGCTTGCTCAAGGGTCGTAGAAGGCAAACAAATTGCGAACTCTTCCCCTCCTATACGCGCCAACACATCACCTTTTCTAGCGCCAGCTTGCAAACGCGCAGCAACGCTACTTAGAACAAGGTCTCCTGCATCGTGACCATATGAATCATTCACTCGTTTAAAATGGTCAATATCCAATATAGCGATACTCAACGGTATATCGTAGCGTTTTGCTTTAGCGATCTCATCGTCTAGCGAACGCTCAAAGCAACGGCGATTAGAGAGCCCCGTTAAAAAGTCCGTCGTTGCTAATGCCTCGAGTTTTCGATTTGCTTGCAACAACTGTGCTCTCATATCCGCTATCCGTGCCATAGCGTGTACTTTTGCAGACAGCACTTTTGGCTTTATGGGCTTGGAAAGATAGTCATCTGCTCCAGACAATATGCCAGCCTCAATATCTTCATCGATCGTTGAGCCGCTCAAAAAGATGATAGGAATCCAATCTAGCTTGGATTCGTCTTGGAACGCCCTGATGCGCTTTACAGCTTCTACACCAGAGATTTTAGGCATATTAAGATCTAAAATAATTAAATCTATATCTTTCCAGTTATCCTTGTACGCGGATATCACGCTAGAACCGTCTTCAGCCTCTAATACCGAGTGCCCCATTTTCTCCAAGTACAGTTTCAGAATAAGCCTGTCCGTTTGTGTGTCTTCCGCGATCAAGACCATCATTTAGCAATTCCTTTTATCGTTAAAGCTGATATCACAGCGTCATATTCCGCCTTTAATTCTGAGACGGCGCACTCTATATCTTCTACTCTCTCCTCTCTCGAAAGCGTTTCGCATTCCCTTGATTTAGCTTCTAAACCTTTCGCACCTATATTCGCACTAATCGACTTTAAGCTGTGAGCAGCCCTAAATAACGATTGATGACTATTATCGATCGTATTTAATTCCGCAAAAATGTTCTCTGCGTCTTTTATAAAGGCATCAATTAATATACTGACATCACCACCCAACGCTTCTTTTAAGGACTCAATGACCGAAAAATCAACGACATCATCTTTTAGAGCATTTTCATCCGCAGCCTTCTCTGTATTTAAGCTTGTATCTTCCCTGTTGATCCGCTGCTTATCTAAGCGCAGCGACTGATCTATCGCCGTAACTAGATCGTTACGTTGAAACGGCTTAGAAATCAGCCCATCACCACCCGCTCTCTGCACATCCAACAAGCGCTCAGGTAAGGCATCCGCTGTCAATGCATAGATAGGAACCCGTCCTCCGCTTATCTGTTCTTCATAGCGAATGCGCCGCATCGCAGCAAACCCATCCAAGACTGGCATATGAAGATCCATAAAGATTAGATCAGGCTTGTGATCGCGCCATTTATCAATCGCTTCTTGGCCATTCATTGCCTCAATCACATCAACACCAAATGTCACCAACATCCCTCTAACGACCGCCATATTAGCTTGCATATCTTCCGCTACAAGCACCTTACCCGAATATTTATGAGCCTGTTTATGATCATTATTAAGCACTTGAGCTTTAATATCATGATCCGTAATTAACGTCGTTCTCTCTCTATCAAATGCTTTGCTTAATGCTGCCAACAAGTCAAAGCCACTCATTGGCTTAGAAATACAGGCATTTACTTTTGCATCAATTAGCGACTCTCGGGATATTTGCCCTGCTGAAGAAGCAATCAGAATAATGGGTTGTTTTTCAGGCGACAACGTAGAACGTACCGCTTTAGCTAGCATTATGCCGTCGATAGACGGCATAAGGTAATCGAGAACCAAAATATCAAAAGGAGCTACAGAAGACTCATCGATAATTTGTGCAAGCGCAACACTCGGATTTGCCTCAGTCATCACCTCTAAATGATTAAATAATAACTGTCGCTCCATTATTTGAAGGTTTGTCTTGTTATCATCAACAACCAAAACCCGTTTACCTTTCAAACACGGTTGCGACGCTTCTTTCTCAACGCTTTCAGAAAGATGAGACTTTGGCAGCACCATTGAAACCGAGAAGCAGGAGCCTTTACCCAACTGCGACTCTACCTCTATGGTGCCATCCATTAAATTTGTCAGTTGCGACGTTATCGCAAGGCCCAATCCAGTGCCGCCATATTGGCGCGTTGTTGAGCTGTCGGCCTGTGTAAACGCCTTGAACAAGTTTCGCTGGACGCTTTCTTGAATACCGATCCCCGTGTCCGACACACTTAATCTTAAATCAACGCCCCCTGACGGCAAGGGCTTACCAGACACTCTGATAACAACCTCCCCTTCAGAGGTGAACTTGATGGCATTGCTTACCAAGTTAGTAATGATCTGTTTAATGCGATACACATCGCCAACAAGCATCCGAGGACAACGTTGTTCAAACTCAACGAGCAATTCTATCCCTTTATCTTCTGCTTTAACGATTAGTAGATGTGCGATGTCAAAGATGGCTTTTTCTAAATTAAAATCAATGCTTTCAAGTACTAAATGCCCAGCCTCGATCTTTGAAAAATCGAGAATTTCATTTATCAGTTCAAGCAAGCCTTCACCAGAATCTCGTATAACATCAAGTTGAGTCAGCTGCTCTGGCGATAGATCAGTATGTGACATCAATTCAGCCATGCCAAGCACCCCATTCAAAGGCGTACGGATTTCATGGCTCATAGTAGCGAGAAAGTCGCTCTTCGCTTTACTGGTGAGTTCAGCTTGTTCCTTGGCTTTTTGCAGTACAAGTTCGGTTTCTTTGCGTGTCGTAATATCGAGGTTCACCCCAATCATTCGAATAGGGTCGAAAATCGCATTGTAGGTAATTTTAGCGTTTACTTTGATGTATCGAGTTTGACCATCTGGTCGAGTGATCCGATAGTCACTGTCTAAAAATTCACATTTTTCCTGCGCCAATTCATCGATCTCGAGAAGCAGGCGCTCGTAATCGGATGGAAACAGCAACGACTGCCATTTATCGAAGGTTTCATCAATAGAGCATTCCTCAAAGCCAAATATTCGGTACATCCATTCATCAATTTCTAACTGATTCGTCGTAACATCCCACTCCCAGGTGCCAATACCGACTGAATCTGCTGCCATACTTAAGCGTGATTGGCTTTTAAATATCTCTTCCTCGGTTTTCAGTTTCTCCGTGATGTCACGTAGGTGAAGAATAAAACCAACGGCTTCGCCATCCCTATCACGCAAAACAGAGCCGATACTGTCTAAAACATGCTCAGAACCATCGAACATTTTATATGTGGACTGTTTTGATTCTAGAACCTTTGTTTCCTCATCAAACACATGAGTTAATTCAAACTGAGCTCTATCCTTTTCGGCACACAGTGCTTGCAGGGGTGTTGCAACAAGATACTCTTCACTTGCTCCGTATAAGTGGCAAAAGGCAGGATTAACCATTTGTATAAGGCCATTTTTGCCCACCACAACGACCGCTTCTGGCGCATCAACAAAAAGCGATTTGAAAAGCTGAATTTGATCGAAAAGCTGTGCTTCGAATTTGACTTGCTCAGAACAATCCTGAAAAGTAAAAACACTCCCTTGATAGCGATCATTCTCATCTGTTACCGTCGCCACACTAAAACTAATGGCAATCGCCTGACCGCTCTTCTTTATCAAGTAAACACGACGATCTTGCACATCTTTTTTATCTAATATTGCGGTCGATATGACACAAGGGGTATAACGATCTCCGTTTTTATCAACGGAATAAAAGCACTCCACAAAAGGTCGCCCTACTAACTCCTCTTGGGAATAAGACACCAGCTTAGCGACCGCTTGATTCACAAAGGTGATTTGACCTTCGGAGTCAATACCAATTATGCCATCGTGAGACGAAGCGAGAATAGACCTCTGCTTCGCTTCAATACCTCTTATAGCTTGATGACTCAACTCTCGCGTCAACTCATTGCCAACCCATGTTCCAAGTAACTGTATAAGCTCATATTCATCTTCTTGGAAAGGTAATCTTCGTTTATCAGGGCCGCTAAAATTAAGCGTTCCCCATGGCTTACCATCGACGATAATTTGAACACCAATATAAGATTCAAGCTGAAACGTTAAATAGCAAGGATGCTCTTTTATATCGCTTTCGCTTGCATGATGGAAAGCCGTTGGCCTATTATTGCGCAATGTATGAACGCAGTAAGACTCCCCTAACTGAAACACCATATCTGTAGTTAATTCCCCCGTAGGAGAATGGCAATATCGCACAAAGTACTCGTGTCCCTTGATCTCGCTAATGATCCCAAGGGGCAAGCCGTACTGGTCACTTCCAAGACGGAGTATATTCTGAAGCTTCTCATCCAAGGATAAGCGACTATCTGATGTGATCAGATGTAGCGCCTTTAACGTATCTAGCGTACGTCGAAACGAAGTTTGATCTTGTAAGCTTACAAAATAACCAGTCAGTTCATCGTCTTCGACTCTTGAAGCATAGTACGCGTGAACATATTTAATAGACTCATCAGCAATTGGCTTTACCTTGATAAGTTCATCTACCTTGCCTTCGTTCCTCACTCTTTCAATCAGAGGTTGTACAGACTCAAAATTATCAGTAATGACATCTGGGACACTTAACCCTTTCCACTCACCGTCCTCTAAACCTAATACATTTTGATAAGCATGGTTCATAAATTCATAATTAAGGTCAGTGTTATAGTACGCGACAGACAAAGGGAGATTATTCATCATATGAGTCATGTTACGTAGTTCAGTTGATTGAGCTTTGGCAGCCTTAGACGCCTCATAATCTTCTAACGTTTTACTGCATAGGGACGTCAGTGCAGTCAGCGCTTTGCCAGTAATACCCTTGCAGATAAGTACTCCGATGATTTGGTCGTCGCATCGCATCACATAACTATCATCTAAGTCTAAAAGTGACTCAAACTTGACTATGTCCCCACCAACATCCGGCACCATGTTTGAGCGAGACCTCCAACAGGCACCGTCACAGGAGATCACCATCCACGTTGCCGAATCCGCGATCGTTACCGTTAATTCAGCAAGATGCTTAAAAGCCTCGAATCGAGCGTCCGAATGATCCATTTCGAATAACGAAACCGCGTCTTGATTATTTTTATTTAAATCCAATTTAACCTCTAACATGCCACAGAGCTTTGACGTCACTAATACCTTAAGCCTAAGTGTAAACAAGACGTTGCTCAAACTTTTTCTTAACAGTTTTTTTCATTACTCAAAAAAAAACCGCATGCCTATATAAAATAAGCATGCGGCTCGGCTACCGGACAAAAACGCTCAACGAGCGCAGCATTATTTAAGCTTTCGGTCGACCAAGTTTACCCACAAGAAAACCGCCGCCCAATGCAGCAAGAATCGCAATTCCCCAGAGCCCGTATTTTTCGAATAAATTATTATTCTGGAGTTGAAGAGAATTCTCTCCTTTAAAAACAGGGCGTTTGATAATGTCTTCTTGATAATTCATTTGTTGAGTGATAACAAGATTAACCGTTGCTTTCGGGATTTCAGCCAATCCCCCCAGACGCCATCTAAAACTAACAGCACCCTCTTCCACAACCGCTTCAGCCTCACGCGCACTTAACATATCAATAGAGCTATCTACGTAAAGATCAGCCAAATACGTTTGCCCAAGAACAGGGTTTTCAATATTTGCGGACACTAAGACTTCAAAAACATCGTTTACAATCGCTTTTTCAGGGATAGTCCACGAAACATCTGATATTTTTGACTTCAGCTGTGTCTGTAACGATAAAACAGCGCCTTCAAACGGAATTAAATTATTTACTTGAGCTTCTAATGCTGCTTTCTCTTCAGACCTCGTTTGCGCAAGCTCTTCTAACTGCCCAATACTTTCAAGAAGCGCCTGTTTTTCGGTATTTAAGGCTTCAAGACTCTGTGACAGTTCGTCTTGCTTTTCTTCACTTTTAGCCAACATTCTTTCAACCGCTCGAAGCTCTGCCATTAGCAAACGATTCTCTTGTTGAGCGTTTTCTAATGCCTGAGCAAGAACACGCCATTTTTCCTCAAGCGCTTCGTATGCACCATCGCCTTTTTGCAGCGTAGCTTCGAGCGCAAAGACCTGACTCTGATAATCCGAAATCACCCTATTCTGTGCTTCTACCTCTGCTTCTAAGCGCGCTATTTTCGCATTTAGTAGACTTTGATCGGAGGCTTCAGCTTTGTCAGTTTGCGGGGGATTTGTTAGTGATGCTTCAGGTAGCGTCGTTGCGTTATTAGTACCAGTACTAATCGGACTTTGCGCGGCCAAGTCACCTCGCTCATTGGATGCGCTTGGTAATTGTGTATTCGCTGATTGCGCATTAACAACAATATTGCTTGCTTGGGACAAGCGTGCATTATCGCTTTCTAGGCTCGCAATCACGTCACTTTGAACTCGGATTTTATCCCAAAGTACTTGATGCTGTGCACGAGCTTCAGAAAGTGCACCACCCAATCGAAGATTTTCTTTTTTTAGTCTACCAATCTCTGATCGGTTGTTTTCATTCTGCTCCGATAGCAGATCACGCTGACTTTTCATGTCAGCATATTGCAACTGCAAATCGCGGTAATTTTTGCTTAGTGCCAAATGAGCAGAGTCAAGCGTTCTAAAGCTTTCGTTTAATGCAATAAACTCCGGGTTTGGAGAGTCGTCTATTTTCGGTGGTGTTTGGCTTGAGTCACTACTGGCTTTCGAGTTTGGGTCACCTGCACTAGGCGTATCTTGATTATTTAGAAGCGCTAATTCAGTTCTAGCGCCAGCCAATTCATTGGAAAGCTTCGCATTTTCTTCACTGAATGCTAAAAGCTGATCTCTCAGCTGTTCGTTTTCTAGTTTTAGGCTGGCATATTCATTTTCGAGCTCGTCGCGTTCAGCTCGCGTCCGCTCAAGTTCATCTAGATTTTCAACAGAATTGCTTGATGCTTCAGAAATAGCCAAAATGCGGCGATCTTTTTCATCTAGCTGAACATGTAGTTGAGAAATAGTTTCGTTATTTTGCGCAATCTTCGACTCTAACATCGCGATATTGGTTTCGCGGTTTTGAAGTTTCGCTTCGAGCAATGCGATTTTTTCGTTCGCTTGTGCGAGCTCTTCACTATTAGATGTTGACGACGATTCAGCGCCCTCTTGATTAAGATTGCTGTCTGATTCGCCCGTAGGAATATTGTTATCTGAAGACAAAACAGGAACGGTATTTACATCAGTTTGGCCCAATTGCGATTCACTCTCTTTGCTCGTCGTACTACAAGCCGACAAGAGCACGCCAAGAGCAACCGGCGCCAACACTGCATAACGATTCTTCATAACAACTCCAAACAATCCTCGATTAGACAAGCATTTACTCACTTATGCCAGATTTCAAGCTCAATTGCAAAAAAGCCGTTTCTCAGAAACGGCTTTTTTGCAATATTTTCGAAAGAGACTACGCTACCCTTCTAGGCTTTTAGTAATCACTTCATATACGTCTTTCGAAAGTTCTTCTTTTTGAATTCGGATTAACTCCGACTTCATTAAACCACTCAATATTGATTTGTATTTTTTCCATCGCGTGAGTGGCGTACACATTCGAGAGGCAAGTTGAGGGTTACGCTTATTCAAATAAATAATTTGATCGGCCAAATAGCGATAGCCACTTCCATCTTCGTTATGGAATACCTGAACACTTCGACTCATCCCGCCTAATACAGCACGAACCTTATTCGGGTTTTTGATATCAAATGCTGGGTGAGACATAAGTTCATTCACTTTCTCAAGCCCTTTACGGTCCTCTTTACATGCTGACAAGGTTAACCACTTGTTTACTACTAATGACTCATGGAGCCACTGGTCATAAAACGTTGCGAGCATCGAGTCTGCTTTATCAATATTGGCTTCAACTGCTATCGCTAAAGCTGCATATTGATCAGTCATGTTATCCGAGTTTGCAAATTGCTCAGTTAATGCTTCTAACGCTTTAACATCACCACTTTCTACCCAATAACGAAGCGCGGTATTTTTGAGCGCGCGTTTTGCAATTTGAGCGGCGTTCGGCTCATAAACCGTTTCTTCTGTGTTTTGAGAGTAAACCGAAGAAAACTCATTTTGCAGCGCCTTGGCAATCACTTTAGTCAAATGGTCACGCGCCGTATAGATTGCCTGCGGATCAATTTCCGCTTCTAACTCGGACAAATACGCCTGACTTGGAAGTGTAAGGATCAGAGCAACCATCGCTGGATCAAGCTCTTCATTTAACAACAATGCCTTGTAGCCAGACACTAAATCAGAGGATTCAATTAACGTTTCGCTGTTCTTTACCTGATCAATTAACGCTTTAAGTTCTCTCACCGCCAACTGCTGACCCGCATCCCAACGATTAAACCCGTCGGAGTCACATGACATAAGGAGCAACAATTCCTCTGTCGAATAGCCATATTCAACCTTCACAGGTGCTGAGAACCCTCGCAGAATCGAAGGTACAGGTTTGCTTTCAACATTAAAAAATTCAAAAACGGTTTTTTCACCTTTTAGGTGCAATACATGCTCGCGCTCACGACAGTCATCGTAGGTAGACTTAAGCTCTTTGCCGTCATGCGAGATCAACCCTAGCTTAATAGGAATATGCAGCGGCAATTTAGTGTCCTGTCCAGGTGTTGGCTGAGTAGTCTGTTGGACAGTTAATGTGAATGTTTTACTCGACTCTGAGTACTCGCTGCTCAGAACTAGCTCAGGTGTCCCTGCTTGAGAGTACCAACGCTTAAACTGGGACAAATCGATGCCACTTGCGTCTTCCATAGCCGTGACAAAATCATCACAAGTGACCGCTTGACCGTCATGGCGCTCGAAATAGAGGTCAGCACCTTTACGGAAGCATTTTTCACCCAACAACGTGTGGATCATACGTACAATTTCGGCGCCTTTTTCATACACAGTCAAGGTATAGAAGTTAGATATTTCAATAAATGAAGCTGGCCTTACCGGATGCGCCATTGGGCCTGCATCCTCTGCAAATTGAGCCGTTCGAAGAAAAGAAACGTCTTCAACTCGCTTTACGGTTTCAGAATGCATATCGGACGAAAATGTTTGATCACGAAATACGGTAAAGCCTTCTTTAAGACTCAATTGAAACCAATCTCGACAGGTAACTCGGTTACCGGACCAGTTATGAAAATACTCATGAGCAACAATTGCTTCAATTCGTAAATAAGCATCGTCTGTTGTGGTTTCAGGACTTGCTAACAAACAAGAGGAATTAAAGATGTTTAGCCCTTTATTCTCCATCGCTCCCATATTGAAGTCATCAACCGCGACCACCATAAAAATATCAAGATCATATTCTCTACCGTAGGCCTCTTCGTCCCACTTCATGGAGCGTTTTAACGCCCCCATAGCATAATCGACTTTATCGATATTATGCTGCTCGGTAAAAATTCTCAGCGTAACCGCTCGTCCGCTTTTTGTTTTGAATACGTCATCCTGAACAGCGAGATCGCCCGCTACGAGCGCAAACAAATAAGCGGGCTTTTTAAACGGGTCGTGCCACGTTACAACCGTTCTTCCATCTTCTGTCATGCCGCGTTCAACTTCATTACCGTTTGATAGCATGACTGGATACTTGTTTTCATCCGCGATAATAGTCGTAGTAAACACTGACATCACATCAGGTCGATCCAAGTAATAGGTTATGTGGCGGAAACCTTCAGCTTCACACTGTGTGCAAAACATAGAAGACGAACGATACAAGCCTTCTAAGCGAGTGTTATTTTGTGGTTCGATCAATGTCTCGCAGGTAAGAACAAACTCATCAGGCACAGTAAATATTTCAAGTTGCTGACTCGTTAGCTGATAGTCTTTTGAAGCAAGAGGATTATTGTCAATTGCAACACCAATAAGCTTCATATCTTCGCCGCCGTCCAACGCTAACGAAGCGGACTGATCGTTCGACGCGCTATTGCGACGCATATGCAAGCGAGCGGTAACAACAACGCTCGCTTCGTCTAGTTCAAATGTCAGTTCCGTTTTATCGATCAGGAAATTTGGGACTTGATAATCCTTCAGATAAATAGCAGACGGCGAACTTTCTTTCATTGGAATCACTCCTAAATATTTAGTAAGGCTTCATAACCCGTATACTTTCTAATGTTGATGACACCAGTATCTAGTATCCAGTATTGGCCTTTAATTCCCATCAAAGTGCCTTCTACTAACGGCGTTTTCTCTGCATTAATGCTTACCACTTTCGTGGGATACTCAAGCACAGGATAACGAAATTCATAAGTTTGATTTTTATCAGATAGGTCTTCAATCGCCTCAATGCCGAATTCACTTTGCAGTGCATCCAACCCTTCGTAGACCTGCTCTATCAGGCGCTCTTGCTCCTGATACAAATTGAAGTCTACATCGAGGCCTTTCAGCATATTTCTCCAATTTGTCTTATCGGCGACGACGTCCTTGAATACGGTTTCGACTAAACCAGATAAACGACGATTCGCGACATGAAATATTGGTCGAGCTTGAGTCGCTCCCTGATCAAGCCAACGAGTCGGTAACTGATCGCCCCTCGTAATCCCGACCTTTAACGCAGACGAATTTGCGAGATAAACATAGTGCCCCTGCATACAGTGCTTCTCTGCCCATTCAGGTTCACGGCATGTGCCTTTATGGAAATGACACTTTTCGGGGCTCATGATGCATGTGTCGCACGCGGCGAGTTTTTTAAAGCACGGAAAGCAAAAACCTTGGCTGAAAGATTTTTTACTCGTCTTACCACAATTTATACAGTGAATTGCGCCAGAAAATGACAGCGATATTTTTTTACCAAGATACTCATTTAACGGAACGATGTGGTCACCTATTCGCATCTTATACGAAACATTAGTGTCATCATCTACATCCGCCTGCATTTTCCGAAGATCGCCGTTAATCATCCTCTTTCGAACTTCCTTGCTGCGTATTTGAGTCGGAGTTTTCTACCCATTTAACCGTCTCGTGACGCAATGTATCTGTTTTACTGTCACACCCCTTGTGTACTTCTCGGTCAATGAAGCCAACGCGCTGCTCTTCGGGCTTATTGGAATAGTCGTATGTAATTATGGCTTGCAGACAAAGTTCTTTTTGCTCGTCTGTCAGTTTTACGCCATTTGCCCACTTTCCAAGTTCGACTGCCTGTTTGAGTCTACCATAGACCTCAGGAGACATATTATCGATCATGTCTTTAAAATTCATTAATTCGTACCATTTAAAAATACTAAAAAACACGGATAGAGCGTAACGCTAGACCTCTACCCTTTAAATAAGTCTTGCTTAAACTTTACGGTTTCGCGCAGCCAATCCATATAGGGCACCGAAGCCCAAACCAAATACCAACCCGGTGACGTGTGCCGTGTTTGCGATTGCCCCGAGCCCGATACTTTCAGTCAACGAGGTAAAACCAATAGCCAGCCAAACAACAAAAAACACGAACAGAGGCTTGCTAATCAGTATTGGTATACCTCCTGATAGATAAGGCGCAATCCAACCAAACCCGACCAAGCCATATACAAGCCCTGACAATCCACCGAAAAAAACGGTATCAGATATTAAATACTGAGCGACATTGGCGCCGATTGAAACAAACAACGCACCTAGCAGCCATTTAATACTACCAACATACCTTTCTATCTTCCGACCTAAATCCCACACCCAAAGCGCATTAAAAATGACGTGCAACGCACTAAAATGTAAAAAGGTCGGAGTGACTAATCGCCACCATTCTCCAGATTGGAGCACTTGCGTCAAAGGAAAACTGACTAACTGCCCAGCTTGGACGTAGATCGGAGAAATCAAAAAATATCTTACCACCTCAAGGTTCTCTCCTAACTGAGTTAGAAAGCAAACCACAAAGGTCGAAAACAAAAAAAGATAAGAAATCGGCGTCTCCTTCAAGGCGCCTTGTAAAGTCTGTTTATCCTGTTTAGAACGATCTAGCTGAACGAGGGGAAGTTTTTCTGGATCATATTTCCATATATTAACGACTTCAAGCGCTGCTTGAACATACTTAGGGTCCGTCACCCACAGCTGGTCACCATTAGAACTAGACACAATCTGGTGACCGACTTTGATGTTCCAAAGTGCTTTTGTCAGCGTAGATGGGTCCTCGTTTTTTTCAAAAGTATAGACGAGGTACATAGCAACAAGGCCTCCAATACAAACGTTAAGACGACAAGCTAATTGGTATAACCTGTTTGCCAACCCAATTTATTTCTACAAACATCGTAAAAGTCATGGTTTTTGGGGTGAATTAAGCGGATTGCTCCTTCTTTACGGGTGATGTGAATTTCATCACCGGGAGCAGCGGTAATGTTTAATTGACCGTCACAACTGACACTTGGATACGTTAGATTAGACTCACAAACAACGATACGAATTTTCGCATTTGCATCAATTACAATAGGACGATTACTCAACGTATGTGGATGCATTGGTACGAGGACGAGCGCATCAAGTTTAGGAAGGATGATGGGGCCGCCAGCAGACAAAGCGTAAGCGGTGGATCCAGTTGGTGTCGCAACGATGAGACCATCTGATTTTTGGTTCATGACAAACTGGTCGTCAATAAACAAATCAAAGCGAATCATTCTCGCGGATTTACCAGGATGAAGAACCAGATCATTTAATGCGACCCCTTCACCACTGGGGCGATTTTGCCGCTTGATCTTCGCTTCGATCATAAAGCGTTTTTCTTCTAAATACTCGCCGGCAAAAATAGGATCTAACTCTTCTCTAAAATTTGTCGGTGATATGTCGGTGAGAAAGCCCAATGTTCCTCTATTCACTCCCACCACAGGAACATCAAAGCCACATATTGCCCTTGCTGCACCCAAAAAGGAGCCGTCACCTCCTATAACCATTACTAAATCACACTTTTTTCCAAGTTCTTTTAGTAAGGAAATATCAACTTTAACGCCGGGCATCATCGTGGCCAAATCGCTCTCTAGAACAGGTGCAATTTGTTTTTCTTCTAAATAATCCATTAGACGCTTAACAGTGTCTAATATCTGAGGTTTGTCTAATCGGGCAATAATACCAACACGTCTAAAAAGACTCATGTGTCATCTCTTCTTACAATTGTTCTATTAACGAGCAATAGCTTATTACACTGTTCTTGTTATCTTTTTTGCGCACGTAGCACCGCTATATTGCTACGCACTTTACCATGATCCATTAAAAGGTACTATCTTATGAAACTTTACGTTGTTATGTTTTTGATTTTGAAGACACTCTTAATCTAGTTCTAGAGAAACTCGGGGTATGGAATTCGTTCGCGCTTCACGCCACGCCAGCCTTGTAGGCCGCCAGTATGAATAATTAACGCACTCCGAAAACGCCAGCGGTTCTCCTTTATCTTACGCCAAATATTATATACGAGCTTTCCAGTATAGACTGGATCTAATCTTAACTCCGGATTCATGACATACAATGCGCGTAAGAATTCGGCAATTTCGTCAGGCAATCCCCCAAAACGTCCACAGTTTCTTGAGTGCCAAAACGCCATTTTCGAAAATACATCTTGAGCACTTATACCATCATAGGTACGAATAAAGTCATGCGTTAACGCTTCTATTGTATTTTCTATGCCTTCGGCACCCTTTAACGCATTGAACACCTGTAACCTTTTCACTGCATTAGAACAGGCCAACCCGACTGCAGTCGTGCCCGTTCCACTCGCGACACACCATGTATCATAAGGTTGATTATTTGAGGAACCTAAACGAGTGACACTCGCACCGTCAGAACCCGCTGAGAATGCTGAAATTGAATCAGCCCAATCACGACAGCCTAACACCCCTAACTCGCCACCTCCGCCTTCAGCTATCCAATAAACATTCGCGTACTCTTGCTCAACTTCATTCTTAACACGTGACTCTAAACCGAGTCTGTAGTCGTCACGATCAGTCGAAAATAAAACAGCACCATCGTCAGCACAATCTCGCAATGTCGGCGTCAAACCGATTTGAAGCTCTCCTCTTACAATGATCAAGGGAGCAAAACCCGCATTAACAACCGTTTTTGAGAAGGCGTGAAGATGATTGGAATAAGCACCACCAAATGTCGCGATATGGATTGCTCCAAGCTTTTCCGCTTCTTTTAGGTGGTAACGAAGTTTGTGAAATTTGTTACCTGGGGCAATCCTATTTTCGAGATCACCACGATAAACATCTAACCTATGACTCGCGCGCTGCGTTTCACTTAAGTCAGGTAACACTATAGTCTGAATCAAGGTTTTCCCTACTACGATATCGATATACGGTTGTAAAAATGCAACCTAAATGCCTCAATTTAGCAAAAACAGTGAGACAAATAAAAAATGACTGGGTAAGCGTACAATATAACAAATTCAATTATACTATGGGCCGCAAAATTTCAGGAGACAGCCAAATGATTCCAAAGCTTTCAGAGATTTCCCCTACCCAATCAAAATATTTGCAGTTTATTGAGCGATTGAAAGCTTCATCATTTCAAGGAGAGACGAACCTCGATTACGCTAATCGCGTTGTGCTTTCTACAGACAACTCGATCTATCAGGTTCTTCCACAAGGTATCATTTATCCGAAATCAGTTGAGGACATTAAGCTCGTCACTCAATTGAGCAATAACCCCGACTTCCATGACATTGTACTCAGCCCTCGTGGGGGCGGAACAGGGACTAACGGCCAATCCCTATCCGATGGTCTGATCGTCGACTTGTCCAAGCATATGAATAAAATACTTGAGATCAACAAAGAGGAAGGCTGGGCCAGAGTTCAAACAGGGGTGGTAAAAGACCAACTCAACAGAGCGGCAAAGCAGCATGGGTTATTTTTTGCGCCAGAGCTTTCGACCAGCAACCGCGCGACAATTGGGGGAATGATTAACACGGATGCAAGTGGTCAAGGCTCCGTCATGTATGGTAAAACCCGTGATCACGTCATTGAACTAAAGACCGTCTTGCTTGACGGCTCAATCATAGACAGTACAACGCTGAAGGATGAATCACTCGACGCCATCAAATCAGGCGACAACAGAGCGGCTCACATACATAAAACCATTGACGCTATCCATGCTAATAAACGCGATGAAATAGCACGTAAGTTTCCCACTCTTAATCGATGCTTAACCGGATACGATCTCGCCCACATTCGTGACCAGAACAATCAATTCAACCTGAACAATATTTTATGTGGTTCAGAAGGGACATTGGGGTTCATCGTCGAAGCGAAAATAAACTTGCTCGCCATCCCTTCTGTTGCGGCGCTCGTCAACATAAGATACTCCAGTTTTGAACATTCATTACGTCACGCACAAGAACTTCTCAAAGCGAACCCCACTTCTATTGAGACAGTTGACTCCAAGGTACTTAACCTGGCTCAAAACGATATTATTTGGGAATCCGTCGAGCCATTTTTTCCTTCTAAAGCAAACGAAGACACACAGGGCATTAACCTAGTTGAATATACTGGAAATAGCGTCGAAGAAGTTCAAGCACAGATAGCCAAGTTAACCAAAACACTGGAAACTAACAGCGATCAAAGCAGTGGTGTGATAGGTCATACCGTGGCGTTTGGCCAAGACGAAGTGAACAAAATTTGGGCCATGCGCAAGAAATCTGTAGGTCTCTTGGGCAATGCAAAAGGCGAAAAGCGCCCCATTCCCTTTGTTGAAGATACGGCGGTTCCACCTGAAAACCTTGCTGACTTTATTATGGAATTTAGAGCCGTACTCGACAGCTACTCGGTTCAATACGGCATGTTCGGTCATGTTGATGCAGGCGTACTACACGTTAGACCAGCGCTAGATTTAAAGGACGAATCTCAAGAACCAATGATTAGAGAAATAACCGATAAGGTTGTTGCGCTAACGCAAAAATACAACGGTCTACTTTGGGGAGAACATGGTAAAGGTGTACGTTCAGAGTACGCTCCCGCATTTTTCGGAGATCTTTACCCATCAATACAAGAAATAAAACGCGCTTTTGACCCAAGAAACCAGCTAAACCCTGGAAAAATAGCAACACCGTTAAAATCAGACAGTCAGCTTCTTAAAATCGACGAAGTACCGCTTAGAGGTAAGTTCGACAGAACCATTCCGTCCAAAAACCGCGAGCAATTCAAAGAAGGAATGTATTGTAACGGCAACGGCGGTTGCTATAACTTTGATCCTAACGATGCTATGTGTCCCTCTTGGAAAGGAACAAGAGAACGCGTTCACTCACCCAAAGGACGAGCCTCGCTAATGCGTGAGTGGCTTAGGGGAATGAGTGAACAAGGGATTGATGTTGTATCAGAAAGCCATAAAGCAAAACAGAAGAACGCCGTATTTAACTTCGTACCAAAGCTGTTAAATACATTGTCCAAGCGGCGCGGTGATTACGATTTTTCTCACGAAGTTCATGAGTCCATGATGGGGTGCCTTGCTTGTAAATCATGCGTAGGACAGTGCCCTATTAAAGTTGATGTTCCTGAATTTCGTGCGAAGTTTTTAGAGCTGTATTACGCTCGTTATTTGCGACCCGCAAAAGACTACCTAATTGGCTCGTTAGAATACGTAATGCCTTACGCATCACATTTTCCGACTCCCTATAACTGGTTGATCAGTCGTTCATGGACTCAACACTTAACCAGCAAATACCTAGGATTCGTTGACGCTCCTAAGTTCAGTAAACTCAACCTAAAAAAAGAAAGCCCACGCCGCGGTATTCGCCTCGCAACACCATTAGCACTTGAAGCGTTAAGCCCGAAAGATCGCCGACGCGCCGTTATTATTGCCCAAGACGCGTTTACCAGCTATTTTGAGACCGAACTGGTACTCGATATTATGGAGTTGTTAACTCGACTAGGGTTCCAAGCGTTCTTGGCACCTTACAAACCAAATGGAAAACCACTTCATGTTCACGGTTTCATGAAATCCTTTGAGCGTACCGCCAAGAAAAACTTAGACATGTTGCAAGGTTTGCGTTTCTTCGGCATCCCTATTATTGGTGTCGATCCATCTATGACACTAACATATCGATCTGAATACGAGAAAACCTTCGGCACGAGCCGAAAGGTACCCAATATTCAACTGCTGCAGGAATGGCTCGCAACTCACACTGAACATTTGAATAAACGAAATATTAAATTCGAAGAAGAGACCATTCATTTGTTAGGCCACTGTACAGAAAAAACAAATGCACCGTCGTCAATTAAACATTGGCAAACAATATTCTCTCAGTTTGGGCTCAATCTGGAATCCGTTGCGGTTGGCTGCTGTGGGATGGCAGGCACCTATGGACACGAGAGCAAAAACCTAGAAACTTCTAAAACCATTTATGGTTTGTCATGGAAAGAGGCGATAAACAATCCTGCGTTTTCAGACAGCTTAGTCGCAACTGGGTATTCTTGTCGCTCACAAGTGAAGCGCATTGATGACAAAAACCTACCTCACCCAGCTCAGTTATTACTGACCAAATTAAAGGCCGCAGAGTAATCACCTCATATGGAAGCACTGTATAAAGATTCAGATTCATTTGGCGAAATAAACGTATTTGACGATGGTAAATATCGGATACTTTCATTTGCAGAAGGCGATGAGCAAAGCCGAATGCAGATTGCCGCCCCCCATGTTCTCCAGAATGACTACACACAAGCGATGCTATTGTCGCTTTTATTTACCCCACAACCAAAACGCGTGTGCATTTTAGGACTTGGGGGCGGCTCACTGCTAAACGCGCTTTATCACGCAATCCCAAAAGTGAACATAGCCGCCATTGAATTAAGAGAAAAAGTCATCGATGCAGCGAATCGTTTTTTCAAGTTACCTATCGGAAAGCGAATAGAGATCATCAATACAGACGCCCTGCTATTTCTCACCGACCACAAGTATCGTAAATTCGATATTTTATTTACTGATATTTATCAAAGTAATGGCATTGACGAAAAGGCATTAACCCAACATTTCATAGAAGCAAGCGCAGGCGCAATAAAAGAACAAGGCACTTTAGTGATCAACTGCTGGGATGACCAAATAAACAATCAGACACTAGTTGAAACCTTAAATGAGAAGTTTCAACAAATTATCGGTGTCGATACGGGATCAGGAAACTGGGTAATTGTCGCTACAAACAGCAGAATCGAGCCCAACAACAAACAAACTAAGCTTGAAGCCACCAAGCTTTCGAACAAACTTGAAATCCCCCTGACCAAGTGGACCTCAAAGATCAAATATATCAAGTAGATACAAAAAACCTGTGTATCACTCGCTAATAGCGATATACAGGTTTCACGTTTCAAATACTTCGTCTTACTTATATCTCATCCGCTAACCTACCTTCCTTAGAACCTAGCCAACTCACTTTAGAAGCCAACTTTCCTTAAAACCTAACTCAGCTCAGGCCAAACGGGCCTATTACGCTAGAACATTGGACACCAATGCTTTTGCCTCTTCTTCAAGGCTTGCAAGGTGCGCTTCTGAAACAAAGCTTTCTAGGTATATCTTATAGATATTTTCCGTACCAGAAGGACGTGCTGCAAACCACCCATTCTCGGTCACCACTTTCAAGCCTCCAATCGCAGCACCATTACCTGGCGCATGCGTTAAAACGTCCGAGATCGGCTCGCCTGCCAACTCCGTTTGAGTAACATTGCTTTTATCAAGCTTACCAAGAATGGCTTTTTGCTCTGATGTCGAAGGCACATCAATGCGCTTATAAAAAGGCTGCCCATATTTAGCAACTTGCTCTTCAAATAATTGAGCAGGATCTTTCCCTGTTTTCGCAAGAATTTCGGCTGCTAACAACGCCAAAATAAAGCCATCTTTATCCGTTGACCATACTGAGCCATCTCGTCTTAAAAAAGACGCACCAGCACTCTCCTCTCCACCAAATAAAAGTGTTCCATCAAATAAACCGTCAACATACCATTTAAAACCAACGGGCACCTCACAGAGAGATCGGCCCAATCCTGCCACAACGCGGTCTATCATCCCACTCGACACAAGCGTCTTACCAAAGCCAGCCTCTTTAGACCAGTTTTCTCGGTGCTGAGCTAGATATTCAATCGCAACGCCAAGATAGGCATTAGGGTTCATAAGACCACGACCTTTACACACAATGCCATGACGGTCGTAGTCAGGATCATTACCCACCGCAATATCAAAATCATCTTGTAGCGCAAGTAAGTTCGCCATAGCATACGGCGATGAACAATCCATTCGGATCTTACCGTCTTTATCCAATGGCATAAAACCAAAAGCAGGATCGACTTTTGTATTGACCACTGTAATATCTAAGCCGTACTTTTCGGCAATTGGATTCCAATAGTCAATACCGGAGCCACCCATAGGGTCAACACCAATTTTGATATTCGCATCCGCAATCGCCTGCACATCGATGACGTTACTCAAATCTGAGACGTAATGATCAATATAATCGAACTCCTTCACAAAGTCTGATGCTCTTGCTTCTGCCAACGACATACGTTTTACGTCAATCAGACCCGTTAACAATAACTCGTTTGCTCGTTCAGCAACCCAATTGGTAATGTCTTTATCGGCTGGCCCACCTTTAGGGGGGTTATACTTAATGCCCCCATCCTCAGGAGGGTTGTGAGAAGGCGTTATCACAACGCCATCTGAAAGCGCGGAATTGGAAGCATTAAACGTCAAAATAGCGTGAGAAATAACAGGCGTAGGCGTATAGCCATCCCCTTTTTGAATCATGACGTTAACACCATTAGCGGCAAATACTTCGAGAGCAGTCCCAAATGCACATTCTGACAATGCATGCGTATCTTTACCAAGAAACAATGGACCGTTGTAACCCTGTTGCTTTCGGTATTCCGCTATTGCCTGACAAACCGCTAAAATATGATCTTCATTAAAGCTCGTTTGCATCGCCGAACCTCGATGACCAGACGTGCCAAAACTTACTTTTTCAGTTGCAACAGATACATCAGGTTTAAGCTGGTAGTAGGATGAAACCAATTTAGGAATATTTACCAAAGATTCGTGAGACACAAGCTTTCCAGCTTGATGATGAATTGCCATATTTAAAGCCTCGCTATTTGTCGTTGCTACAATATTCCCTTAAAAAGGCTTTTATTTCAATTCAGTAGATCACTTCTTTAGACCCAAAAATAATCATTATCACCAACGCTACCTAATATAGCCCTTCTCGAGACCTTAACGACTCACCTAATGCTTTCTAAGAATCAGACTTCCTATTGAGTAGCCAGCGCCAAAAGAGCAAAGTACGCCTAGCGCCCCAGAAGGCATATCAACATGGTGCTTTGCCAATGCGATAATAGAACCTGCCGATGCAGTATTGGCATATTCATCAAGTACAATAGGCGCTTCTTCGGCAGCCGCGTCTCGCCCTAAGAGACGCTTAATAATTAAGGTATTCATATTAATGTTAGCCTGATGAAGCCACCATCGATTAACAGCATCTGACTGTATATTTAACGAATGAATATGCCCCTCGATATGAGCTGCCGCCATAGGGCATACCTCTTTAAATACTTTTCTACCATTCTGATGAAACAATTTGTCATTTGCATACGGATCCTCGTCCGTTGCATGCGTAATATAGCCAAAATTAGAACGAATATTATTGGAATATTCCGTAACACACTGCACACCCAGTACTTCAAACGCATGATCAGACACCACTTCTGAACCTGGCTCTACAACAAGAGCTGTCGCCACGTCACCAAAGATAAAGTGAGAGTCACGATCTTCATAATTAACCTGCGGAGATGTCAGCTCAGGATTAATAACGAGAACCCCTTTTGATGAGCCAGCAGAGATCGAATCGACTGCTCGCTGCAGACCGAATGTGGCAGAAGAGCATGCAACAAGCATATCAAAGGCATGACCTTTGATGCCCAGTTCTGCCTGGACCTCTATCGCAATAGCAGGATAGGAGCGCTGCGTATAGGCACAAGCAACGATCACTAAATCTATGTCATTAGAGGTTTTACGTGCAGACTCCAGTGCCGCTTTTGCAGCATTAACTGCTATTTCGGCTTGATGTGAAAGCTGAACATCATCCCTCACCGCTATTTTAGGTCTCATGCGCGCAATATCAAGAACGCCCTCTTTCTCGTAGACATATCGCTGCTTTATACCTGACGCCTTTTGAATAAATTCAGCACTGGAAAAAGGTTTCGACTCTAACGCTCCATTTTGAATAGCTTCCTTGTTTTTACGGTTGTATTCTTCAGCCCAACTATTGTAACTCTCAACTAACTCTTCATTGGTAATAGTATTAGCCGGAGTCCATAGACCGATTCCGCTGATTGAGGCTTTAACTCCCATATTGAAAATCTCTTTCTAATTATGAATTTTCTAACTATTCTAACCAATTAGCCACCAAAGTAGTGTGCCGTGGAAACTCGGTTTTAGTGACAATTTCGCTCAAAAAGAGCAACAAAACAGTGAAATCTCAGGTCACACTTATATAAAACGCCAACTTTCCTACAAAAACATGTAAGCATGACTCATAATGAAGTTAAGTGTATTGACATTTATTACAGATTTTACAAGGTGTCGTAATGAAGAATAGCGCACTTATCCTATCTGGCGGGGGAGCCAGGGCAGCCTACCAAGTTGGCGTTCTTTCAGCCGTTGGTAAAATTTTTTTTAGAGGCCATCCTCTGCCTTTTGACATACTGTGTGGGACCTCAGCGGGCGCGCTGAATGCCGCAATGCTCGCGACTTACAGCGAGGACTTCAGGCTAGCGACAGGCCAACTTTCATACGTTTGGAAACACCTAACGCACGACCAAATTTACAGAGCAAGTCGCTGGCCACTTGCCTCCTCCCTAACAAAAAGCGTCATTTCAACCTTTAAAAAGCAATCTGATGGCGACAGCTTATCACTGATGGAGAACACACCGTTAAAGCACTTACTTGAAAGGTACTTACAGCTCGATGAGGTTCAAAACTCGATCGACCAAGGCCGACTAAAAGCACTGGTTATTTCAGCCATGAACTACAGCAACGGGAAATCCGAATGCTTCTTTCAAGGAACCAGTAGCTGTGAAGAGTGGAATAGCGAGAAACACTCAGGCATTAGACAAAATATCAATCACGACCACCTACTAGCCTCTAGCGCGATTCCTATTTTATTCCCTGCTCAAAAGATAAATACTCACTATTATGGCGATGGCGCCATTAGGCAGAGATCCGCACTTAGCCCAGCACTAAAACTCGGAGCGACAGAGCTTTTTATTATAGGGGTTAGTAGAAAACGCAAAAAAGACAGAGTAACAAACACTGAGGAAACACCTTCTCGCCCTCCTTCCATCGCTCAAATCGCGGGCCAGCTTATGAACAGCGCCTTTATCGACAATCTTGAAGAAGACATAAAGAGCTTAAGCACTATAAATAGGCTATTGGCCAATTCAAATCAGACCAATGAAAACGAGACACTAAAAAAGACAAACACGCTTATTGTCTCGCCCTCAGAAGAAATAAATGACATCGCGCTAGAGCACATTGAGACACTGCCAAAAACCGTATACAACGCATTAAGACATCTCGGCGCTAATTCGGATTCAGGCATGGCTACCGCAGCAAGCTATTTGCTTTTTTCTCAGCCATATTTGAGGGCTCTTATTCAGCTAGGGTATAAAGATGCGATGTGGGAAAAAGACCGGATTGAAGACTTCTTTTATCAAAAGAGCCTACAAAAAATAGAACACAAAAAATAGAACACAAAAAAGCCGCTGAAACAGCGGCTTTTTTTCGTCTAATCTAATTTAGATAAGACAATTACCTTAAAGCGTCATGCGACGTAAATCACTCAACAATCCATTTAGGAATGTCATAAAGCGACCCGCATCAGCACCGTTCACCGCTCGGTGATCATATGACAGACACAACGGCAACATAGTACGAGGTTCAAACTCTTTACCCGTCCAACGTGGTTCTACATCTGCTTTAGAAACACCTAGAATACCCACTTCTGGTGTATTGACGATTGGAGTGAAGCCCGTACCACCCATAGCACCAAGACTAGAGATAGTGAAGCAGCCACCCTGCATATCGGCAGGTTTAAGCTGCTTAGCAAGCGCTTTCTTAATCAAAGCATTCGCTTCTACTGCAATCTCTTTGATCGACTTCTTGTCTGCGTCTCGCAACACAGGAACAACCAGTCCAACCGGTGAATCAACCGCAATACCAATATGCACATACTTCTTCTTAACGATACTTTCACCATCAGCATGAAGCGACACATTAAACGAAGGATTCACAACAAGCGCTTGAGCAACGGCTTTTATCAAGAATGGAAGCGGAGTAAGTTTAATCCCCTCTTTCTCCATTTCAGCTTTTAAGCCTTTACGGAACGCTTCTAAGTCAGTGATATCAGCTTTATCAAATTGCGTAACATGTGGAACATTCAACCAAGAACGAGTCATATTGTAAGAGGTGATCTTTTGGATCTTACTCATCTTAACAACATCAACGTCTCCCCATTGGCTAAAGTCGATTTCTGGCACACGAGGTATACCAGCACCTTCCGCAACAACTGACGGTTTAGAAGCACCTGATTCCGCTTTCTTAACAGCGTCTTTTACGTACGCATGCAAGTCTTCTTTAGTGATTCGACCACGAGGACCTGACGCACGAACAAGCGTTAAATCAACGCCCAATTCTCGAGCTAACAACCTAACTGCCGGACCTGCATGCACCTTCGTAGAAGGCGTTGAAAGAACGGCAGACTGCGCAGGAACCGTCGCTTGAGCCTTTGGAGCCTCAGAAGTGACTACAGGCTTCTCAGCAACTGGAGCAACAACCTTTGGAGCCTCAGCCACAACTTGAGCTTCAACCTCAAGATCAAGGATCAAATCACCCTCAGATACCTTATCACCTTCTTTGATCACGATAGATTTCACCGTGCCTGTTTTAGGAGCAGGAATGTCCATGGACGCTTTATCAGTTTCCAAAACGATCAGTGAGTCACCTTCGGATACAACATCTCCCGCAGCGACACTTACTTCAATGACATCAACCGCTTCCGCACTACCAATATCAGGAACAACAACTTGCTCAACACCACCAGGAATAATCGTTGGCACTGCAACTTCAGCCGGCGCCTCTACTGCTGGAGCAGGTGCAACAGCCACAACAGAACTCACCGAATCCTCTACAGATTCAACAGCAAGCACTAAAATAGCGTCACCCTCGGAAACCGTATCGCCAACATTAATGGAAACACTTACGACTTTACCGGCACTAGGTGCAGGGATGTCCATCGATGCTTTATCGGTTTCTAATACAATTAAAGAGTCACCCTCAGCGACGGAATCTCCAACCGCTACACACACTTCGATGACATCTACATCCGTAGCACCACCAATATCTGGAACTGAAACAGGTTGTTCAGAGCTTACAGCCTTTGCTGCAGGAGCTTGCTCAATGGCTTTAGAAACTTCTGGCGCAGCTTCAACAGGCGCCACTGCTTCAGGCGTCGCTGTATCTGCAACAGAACCAGAAACCTCTAGAACAAGAACCTCGTCACCCTCGGAGACGGAATCGCCCTCTTTCACAGTAATACTGACCACTTTTCCTGCTACTGGAGACGGCACATCCATAGAAGCCTTGTCAGTTTCTAAAACAATAATTGATTGATCTACCTCAACCATATCACCAACTTGAATACTTACTTCGATGACATCAACATCAGTAGAACCGCCAATATCCGGTACTCGAATAATTTCAGTACTCACGGAATTCTCCTTTGTCTAAAAAGACGAATCTTTCTTGGTACAAACCAAGCCTGTGATTAGAATAACCACAAACTTGATCCCTAATTATGTTGCAACTTATACAGTTACAGGGTTTGGCTTATTAGGATCCAGACCAAACTTAACAATGGCTTCTGCAACCACAGACGCTTCAATCTCACCATCTTTCGCTAACGCTTCAAGAGTCGAAACAACAACCCAGTAGCGATTTATCTCAAAAAAGTGGCGAAGTTTTTCACGTGTGTCACTACGACCAAAGCCGTCAGTACCAAGTACGTTGTATGTAGAGCCAATGAATGGGCGAATCTGATCTGCGTACAATTTAATATGGTCAGTAGACGCAACAACAGGGCCTTTACCAGCTAAACACTCTTCAACGTAAGAAACACGCTTTTCTTCTGTTGGGTGCAGCATATTCCAACGAGTTGCATCCAAACCTTCACGACGCAATTCATTGAACGAAGTAACACTCCAAATATCAGAATCAACACCAAACTCTTCTGCCAATATTTCAGCAGCAGCTTCAACTTCACGCAAGATAACACCAGCACCAAGTAGCTGAGCAAAAAGCTTATTACCCTTTTTGGCCTGCGACTTCAGCTTATACATGCCTTTTATGATGCCGTCTTCAACACCTTCTGGCATATCTTCATGCGCATAGTTTTCATTCATTACGGTTAGGTAATAGAAAACGCTCTCTTTCTCTTTGTACATACGGCGCAAGCCATCTTGAACGATAACAGCTACTTCGTAAGAGTAAGTCGGATCATAAGACACACAGTTTGGAATCGTACCAGCCATGATGTGTGAGTGACCGTCTTCATGCTGAAGACCTTCGCCGTTTAGCGTTGTACGACCTGCAGTTGCACCGATCAAGAAACCGCGCGCCTGAGAGTCACCTGCCGCCCACGCCAAGTCACCAATACGCTGGAAACCAAACATGGAGTAGTAGATGTAAACAGGAATCATAGGTAGATTACTGTTACTGTAAGACGTAGCTAACGCCAACCAAGAAGAGAAAGCACCCGCTTCGTTGATCCCTTCTTGTAGAATCTGACCATCGTGAGATTCTTTATAGTACATGATCTGAGTATGATCATGTGGCGTGTAACGCTGACCTTCAGAAGAGTAAATACCCAACTGACGGAACATGCCTTCCATACCAAAAGTACGCGCTTCATCGGCAAGAATTGGTACGACACGAGGACCAATTTGCTTGTCTTTCACCATCACATTCAATGCACGCACGAACGCCATAGTCGTTGAGATCTCACGACCTTTGGTGCCAGCAATTTGCGCTTTAAATGCTTCAAGAGAAGGCACCTCAAGCGCTTCACAGTCTTTGCGGCGAACAGGGAAATCACCATGAAGTTCAGCACGGCGTGAACGCAAGTACTTCATTTCAGGGCTGTCTTCAGCTGGACGGTAATACGGTAAATTTTTCAGCTCTTCATCACTGATTGGGATACCAAACTTATCACGGAACTGAGCCAAAGACTCTTCATCCAGTTTTTTCGTTTGGTGCGCAGTGTTTTGCGCTTCAGCAGCCTTAAACATGCCGTAACCCTTGACAGTTTGTGCCAAGACAACGGTAGGTTGACCTTTATGAGAAGTCGCTTCTTTATAAGCAGCGTAAACTTTGTATGGGTCATGGCCACCACGATTAAGGTTCATAATGTCGTCATCAGACATATCCTTAACCATTTCTAGCAACTCAGGGTATTTACCAAAGAAGTGTTTACGCGTGTAAGCGCCGCCGTTAGCTTTATAGTTCTGAAGTTCGCCATCACAAACTTCATCCATACGCTTAACCAAAAGACCCTTATCGTCTTTTTCAAACAACGGATCCCAGTGACGGCCCCATAAACACTTAACAACGTTCCAGCCAGCGCCACGAAATACGCCTTCAAGTTCCTGAACGATTTTGCCATTACCACGCACTGGACCATCTAAACGCTGAAGGTTACAGTTAATAACGAAAATCAGGTTGTCAAGGTTTTCACGCCCCGCAAGAGCGATAGCTCCCAATGATTCTGGCTCATCACACTCACCATCACCAAGGAACGCCCAAACTTTACGGTCACCATGGTCAATTAAGCCGCGGCTATGTTGATATTTAAGAACATGGGCTTGATATATGGCTTGTAGTGGGCCAAGTCCCATTGAAACGGTTGGGAACTGCCAATAATCGGGCATCAACCAAGGGTGCGGATACGATGAAAGACCTTTACCATCGACTTCACGACGGAAATTATCCAACTGCTCGTCGGTCAAGCGACCTTCAATGTATGAGCGAGCGTATATGCCAGGTGCGATATGGCCTTGGAAAAATACCATATCCGCTTCTTGTTTATCACTGGAACCACGGAAAAAGTGGTTAAAGCCAATATCATATAGAGTTGCGGCAGAAGAGAAACTAGTGATGTGTCCACCAAGTGTGGAATCTACGCGGTTGGCCTTCATTACCATTGCCAATGCGTTCCAACGTATAATGGAACGAATACGACGCTCCATAAACAAGTCACCTGGTAGCGGCTTTTCTTCATGTGGCGCTATCGTGTTCTTGTAAGACGTTGTAATTGAGGCTGGCATTGGTGTGCCTGCTTTCGCAGCCTCTTTGGTCAAACGATCCAAGATGTATTGTGCACGCTCAGGACCTTCTTCACGAAGGACAGAATCGAGTGCATCAACCCACTCTTTAGTTTCGATCGGATCGATATCGTTGAGGATATGCTGCTCCGTCATAGTTTTAATAACCCCGCTATTAGAACAGAACTTCAAACTCACATTTCAAGCTTGTAGCTAGATATATGAGCGATTTAAACAAGCTATGTCTAGAAGCACGCTTAACATGCATTCAGGCCTAGAGACTGCTGCGATATGCATCTGATAGACACCTCACCCATCGCAAAATAAAGACTCGTTCGTTTCACCTAAGATATTTTTATTATTAATTTTTTCAAAGGCAAACGAGACCACCCTAATTAGGTTTATAGCTTGCTTCCGTATTTTGGCTTTCGGTTAAAGCCGATTGAGCTCAGACAGCTTTGTATAACGTTGTACGAAATACCTGCCTTCACAGTTACGTCCCAACCAAGTATTCAACCAACAAAATTGATCGATTTAGAGCTCCTTGCTCACGTTGTTCTTCTCTCTCTATAGCCATTAGAAACAACGTTTTGGTTGTTTTTTCCTTTGTTTTAACATAGAAATTTCGAGCGCTAGGTTAACACCTAAAATTCAAAACGCCTAGTAATCTGTATCAATAGTCGCCTCCACAAAGACTTTTGGAAGTTATTATTTACCACTTGCGCACAAATAATAAACAACCTAAGACCTGACAATTGACACTAAAGATAAAATTAAGAAAACCAATCAGACTCTCGATAAAGCGAACCTAACGTAGTTGCACGTCAACCAGCCTATCACCAGACCATCATCTACTATTAAAGTCTACTTTAACGTACAACCTAAAAATATTTATCACAAAACAACATAGACAGAGTAACAGAATAAGATAACGTATACGGCGCGAATCAACAGTGTTCTAAACTCTTCAAACGCGCCCTCTCCCTTTTCAGCCTCGCCTGCCGCTGCAATCACGTTACCAATAAAGACACCTCGACCATCTATTAACTCTGAAAATTGAAACTGCTTACATTCTTGAATGACCGCACTAAAACTGCCAGAGACAGCAGTAGGAAAGGTTGTTAGAAGGGCCGCCGGGCACTCAACAATCTTTTTCATGGCATCTTTAAACAGACTGTTTTCCTGTGTCGGCACCGCATACAAAAAGACGTACAGCAACAAACCAAACAACCCCAAAAAGAGATAACAAAATAAAAGCACGAACACAGATAAAAAGTAATAGTTTAGTGTTTTGATTTGAAGTTTGCTTTGTAATGCAGAAAGAGGCTGCCCTTTGTCATCAACGTGCTCATCGCCAAATTGATTTATTAAGGCGATCAGCTCACCTCGCTCACTCGATGACACCGTGTGCGTTTTAGTCCATAAATCAAACTGTCCCCACGACAAGAAGCACCATATAAAAACGACTCCTGCCAATAAATCGACTATCCAAGCCCCGAACCATTCACCAAAAACAGAAATAAGCGCTAACACACCAATCAAGACAACGACCTCAGCCCCTACTCCCTTGATATCAAATTTATCCGAAATAACACCCGACGCTTTTTCGTAGATTGAAAAGGTCATCGGCGAAGAGCTAAACATAACCCTAATGAGTATCGCTGCAAGAAAAAACAGTAATTCCATCTCTACCTCTTTTGATATCAAGCAAAAAAATCAATGATATTAATGATATTAATGATCTCATAACACTTTTCGCACTTTAGAAACTTAATCTTAACTGACGAAACAGAAATATGAAGTTACAATACGCTTTTTTGTTACTTAGTAAAATACGGAGCCAAAATGACATCTTTGGATGCGCAGCTCAAAGAAAGCCTCATAGCACAGGTAAAAGAAGCCCTAAATGAAGACATTCAAACTGGCGACATCACTGCACAACTAATACCAGAAGAAAATACCTTTTCTGCTACCGTGATATCACGAGAGAAAGCCGTATTGTGCGGAATACCTTGGGTGAATGAAGTATTTCAGCAATTAGATCAAAGCGTGTCTCTAGAGTGGCACTTCTCAGAAGGTGATGAGTTAGCGCCAAACACTCCTTTTCTAACATTATCAGGAAACGCGCGAAGCATTTTAACAGGCGAGCGCACAGCATTAAATTTCCTTCAAACATTATCCTACACAGCAACCGTATCGCGACAATATTCGATGCTGGTAGAAGGGCAAAAGCTCTCCATCCTCGACACACGAAAAACAATACCGGGATTTCGTCTAGCACAAAAATACGCAGTAAAGGTTGGTGGAGCCTCTAATCATAGAGTTGGCTTATATGACGCTTTTTTAATTAAAGAAAATCACATTATGGCAGCAGGTTCAATTGGCAACGCCATCGCCAAAGCCGCTCAAATAGCTCCTGGAAAAACCATTGAAGTCGAGACTGAAAGTTTGGACGAAGTTCGTCAAGCCGTTCATGCAGGCGCCGATATAATTATGTTAGATAATTTCAGTCTAGAAGACATGAAACAAGCGGTTGAAACCTACAAAGGGCAAGTCCGATTTGAAGCGTCCGGCAATATGACTAATGAACACATTCAAGCGGTCGCAGCAACTGGCGTCGATTATATTTCGGTCGGAGCGCTGACAAAACATGTTCAAGCAATCGATTTATCTTTGCGAGTAAGTAAGGAGCCCGCATGAATAACAACGTACTTGTCATAAACTGCGGTAGTTCATCCTTAAAATTTGCCGTTATGTCAACACCAGACAACACCGTATTAGTTGAAGGCATTGGAGATAGACTCGGGATTGATGGCAGCACCATTTCCTTCAAGTTTGAAGGAAAAAAAGAAACCATCTCTCTGTCGGAAGGAAGCCACCACGAAGCCGTGACTGAAATTAAAAATTGGCTGGATCAGCGAGTAGACATTCGCGACGCTATCGTTGGAATCGGTCACCGAGTTGTGCATGGCGGCGAGACATTCAGCTCTTCTGCCGTTATTGATGAAGATGTGATCAAAGGAATTGAAGATTGCGCGCATTTTGCGCCTCTTCATAACCCAGCTCACATCAAAGGCATCCGAGAAGCTCAGAATCTTTTTACAGGTCTCCCACAAGTAGCTGTATTTGATACTGCATTCCATCAGACATTAGAGTTAGACCAATACCTCTACGCCATCCCTATGGAAATGTACAGAAACCATCACTTTAGAAAGTATGGTTTCCATGGAACAAGTTACCGTTTTATTTCCCAAGAATTGGCGCAGCTTGAGCCAGAAAGCACTAAGCAAGGCATCATTGTTGCGCATTTAGGTAACGGCGCATCGACGTGTGCCATTCAAAACGGCAAAGCAACCGACACAAGTATGGGCATGACACCACTCGATGGCCTTATGATGGGGACTCGATCAGGCAGTGTTGACCCAAGCTTAGTTTCGTTCATCAGCCACGCCGAAAACATCAGCGGTGATGACGCTATCAACCTCTTAAACAAAAAAAGTGGTTTACTAGGTATTTCGGAAATATCAAGTGACTGCCGTACCTTAGAAGATGCCGCCTTTGCAGGCGATGAAAGAGCAACACTCGCTTTGGATATGTTTGCATCACGTGCAGCAAAGAACCTCGCAAGCGTTGCAACAACATTAGACAGCTTAGACCACTTAGTCTTTACTGGTGGGATAGGAGAAAACTCTAATTACTTGCGCGGAAAGATTTGCGAATCATTGCGCACATTAAATATTACGATTGATGCTGATAAAAATGACAACGCTCCAAGAGGCGACGTCAGTGTGATATCAGAAGAAGACGCAAATGTTAAGGTTTGGATTCTTCCAACAAACGAAGAACTCATGATTGCAATGGACACAATCAGTTTAATTCAACAAGCGCACTAATTTTTTGGGGACGACAAAAAAATGCCTATAAATGTATTAATGACAGTACCAACAGGTCCCGGAGTTGGACTTACCTCTGTTTCCGTTGGCCTCGTACGTGCGCTAGAACAACAAGGACTAAAAGCGAGCTTTTTCAAGCCCATCGCGCAGCCTCAACCTGGCGATGAAGGCCCAGACCGATCTGCGGCAATGGTCGCTCAAGGGTCCACACTGACGACAGCCGAATCTATACCACTACAAGAAGCTGAACGTTATTTATACAACGACAACATCGACGAACTGATGGAAGAAGTCGTAGGTCGCTTCCAAGACAGCATTGAACCCGATTCAACGGTCATCGTCGAAGGCCTTGCCCAAATACCGGGCCACCCATATGCAACACGCTTAAATAAAGCGATCGCAAAAACACTTGATGCCGACTTAGTACTCGTTACAGCGCCAAACAAGATGCGCGTTAAAGAGCTAGAACACCATGTGGAAATTGCAGCAGGCTCTTATGGTGGCATCAAAGCGGCTGACGTGATTGGATGCATCCTTAACAAGACGACACCCGGATCACTGGGTGCCAAATCCTATGGGGATTCATTCGCACAGCGCAGCATTTTTAAACGCAACTTCAAACTGCTAGGTCAAATCCCTACCGCAGAAGAGCTGACTTACCCTCGAGTACAAGACGTAGCTGATTACCTTGATGCTCGCATCATAAACGCTGGAGAAATCGAAACCCGCAGAGTGCAATCGTACACTTTGTGTGCTCGCGGCGTTGAAAACATGCTTGAAGCCCTTCAACCTGGCGTGCTTGTTTTTACGCCTGGCGACCGAACCGATATCATAATGGCGACAGCAATCGCTGCACTTAACGACACGAAAATCGCAGCGCTTGTATTAACGGGTGGATACCAGCCTAGCGAATCTCTCATGCAACTGTGCGGCAAGGCCATGGCGAAAGGCCTACCTGTTTTATCAGTAGACTCAAACAGCTGGGATACTGCAATTAACATGCAGTCTTTCAACAAAGAAATCCCGCTAGATGACAAAGACCGAATCCTTCTGGTAAAAGAGCACATTGCACGCTGTATCGATCACGATTGGATCAACTCATTTGCCCGCAACCAAGAAGAACGCAAACTTTCACCTCCAGCCTTTCGATACCGCCTTATTGAAACGGCTCGTGAACTTAACAAGCGTATTGTGCTGCCTGAAGGCGAAGAAATTAGAACCATTGAAGCAGCGTCTATTTGTGCTGAACGAGGGATTGCAAGACCTGTTCTGCTAGGCAATAAAGCAGAAATTCTGCGCAACGCTCAAAACAACGGCATAGAAATAGGCAACGGGGTCGAGATCATTGAGCCCACGACCATTCGTGAACATTACGTCTCGCCTATGGTCGATATCCGTAAGCACAGAGGACTAACTGACATTGTTGCTTTGGAGCAACTCGAAGATAATGTCGTCCTCGGTACCATGATGCTTCAGGAAAACGACGTCGATGGTTTGGTATCTGGCGCAGTTCACACGACAGCAAACACCATTCGCCCTGCCCTTCAGCTTGTTAAGACATCTCCTGACGCCTCTTTGGTTTCTTCTGTATTCTTTATGTGTCTGCCCGATCAGGTACTTGTTTACGGTGACTGTGCCATCAACCCAGATCCAACGGCTGAGCAACTCGCTGAAATCGCCATTCAGAGTGCTGATTCAGCGTCGGCATTCGGCATCACGCCTAAAGTGGCAATGATTAGTTACAGTACAGGTGGGTCTGGCAGTGGTAACGACGTTGACAAAGTAAGAGAGGCAACACGTTTAGCGCAAGAGAAACGCCCTGACATTTTGATCGACGGACCGCTCCAGTACGATGCAGCCATCATGGAAAAAGTAGCTAAGCAAAAAGCGCCAAATAGCAAAGTTGCGGGTAAAGCAACGGTCTTCGTATTCCCGGATTTGAACACCGGAAACACGACCTATAAAGCGGTACAGCGAAGCGCAGATGTTGTCAGTATTGGTCCGATGCTACAAGGCATCAGAAAACCTGTGAACGACTTGTCTCGCGGAGCACTGGTAGACGATATTGTCTACACCATTGCAATCACAGCCATTCAAGCAGGCCAAGCTGAAGCAAAAGCGAACTAGCAAGTTAACCAAAACGAGCTTTGACTAAACACCTCCTAAAAAGCGAGACAATAAATCGTTTCTTACTATTTACTGGCTCGCTTTTTCATTTTGCCCCCGCTTTCTATAGAGACCACCTTCCAAGCCAGAACGACACTAAGACTGGATAAAAAATCATCTCTGGTTTAAAATTAGAATAAGCTTAAATTCGGATTTTTTATGTCAGGTAGTGTATCTCTCTCCATTGAGTCATATTCAGCCTATTCCTCACGCCAGGAAGGTGTTGCTGTGTCTAGCAATAGTGTTGATACTGAGGATTCAATTGGATTAAGAGCGGCGAGCGATTACTCTGTCACACTGTCCGAAGAATCCCAACAGGCTTTCAGTGATGATGCTGCTCGTCAAGAAAGTAACAATGTAGAAGACGAGCCCACTATTGACTCAAGCAAGGAGTCAGATTCTACCGAACAAGCAGAGTCATCCGATGACAGCTCCCCAAATGAACTGTCTGAAGAAGAACAGCAGCAAGTAGAAAAACTTCAAGACCGACATGATGAGGTTGTTACCCATGAACAAGCTCACGCCAGTGTTGGTGGACAATATGCAGGCTCTCCGCAATATTCATATGAACAAGGCCCAGATGGACAAAGGTATGCTGTAGATGGTGAAGTTCAGATTGATGTTGGTAAAGTTTCTGGCGATCCAGAGGCAACCATTGCAAAAATGGAGCAAGTATACCGAGCAGCTCTTGCACCAGCTGAACCTTCCGCCGCTGATCAAAATGTCGCGAGAGAAGCGCAGTCTAATATAGCCGAAGCTAAAGCAGATATTGCCAAGAGCACTACAGAAACAAGCTCTGGAAGTGAGACGGTTAAATCTGGAGAAAATGATTCTGAGGCTGGCAAGTCCAACTCAGAAGAACCAGCACAATCTGGTAATACAATCGATTCTTCTAAAGCCACACAAGTAAATTCAAATCAGACTCTGTTATCTGCCTATGAAAATAGTTACACTGGCAACCAGAGCGTGTTTTCCGCTATCGCCTAGCGTAACAGGCCTATCAAAAACATCCCATTGCTAACTAAAATCATACGGAATTTGATTTAATTAAAGCGACTTTAAATTCATATTCTTCATGGAGGAAGAAATGAGAAATACCCCTTATCGCACTCAAAAAGGCTTCACACTCATCGAACTTATGGTGGTGATTGCCATCATAGCAATACTGGCTTCAGCAACTGCACCATCTCTACAACGCCACATAACGAAAGCAAAATTAGTCGAAATAGAAACGTACGGAGGACAACTACAGTCTGCGGTCGACGAATATCAGATCCATAAAACCTCATTTCCTACCAAAGCCATTCTCAATCAGTACGTAACAAATAGCTCATCTGATCTGTTAAATTCATATTCGGTAAGCGATATCAATGGAATATCAGGGACAATTACCCTCTCTTTGAACAACAACCTAAGCATCAATACAGGCAGTTATATTAAGCTTACGAAAAGTGCCGCTGGGCAATGGAACTGTACGAGTAACTTAGACGCCACAATCACACCAAGTTACTGCGTATCCGCCACTTCAGTTGACGAGGAGTAAACCATGACACTCGAACATTTACTCTCCGAGTCACTTCAGTTGGGTGCTACGGACATCCATATACATTCACTGAAAACCAACATGGTTATTCAAAGGCGTATTAGCGGAGTTCTCCGTGAAGCTGCACATACTGTAAAGACACTAAATCTAATCAACCGCATTAAGGTACTCTCGAACTTAGAAACGTCTGAAACAAAAAAGATTCAAGAAGGCCAATTCATATTTTCTCATGATGGGGAGGAAATTCCCGTTCGAGTAAGCATCTTGGCCACAACACGAGGAGAGAAAGCCGCATTACGACTCCTGCCGCAAAAGTCGCTTAAGCCAATCGCCGAACTTGGACTCACCAATGCACAACAAAACTCACTCATCAAAGCGACCACCTTGCATTCGGGGCTGTGCTTAGTTTGTGGATCAACCGGAGCAGGGAAAACAACCACTCTATACTCTTGCTTACAACACGTTAACGGTGGCGAGAAATCGATTTTTACTATTGAAGACCCTGCTGAATATCCAATCCCCGGCGCATTTCAATGCGAACCGAACTTAAAAATTCAACAAGACAGCAAAAGAATACTAAAGTCCCTTCTCCGACAAGATCCCGATATTATTATGATCGGAGAACTAAGAGATGCAGAGAGCGCAGACCTTGCGGTATCTGCTGCGCTCACCGGACACCTAGTTCTTGCCACCATTCATGCGAATTCTGCCATTGATGTTATTCACCGATTCAAGCATTGGAATGTTGACTACTTTTCATTTGCCAGCTCGTTAAACATCATTGTCCATCAGTTCATGACATACCAGCAAAGCGCTGCGAACCCTATATTCAGCACATTATCACCCGCTTGGACAACAATGCCTTCCAGCTACGACGCAATGCATCAGAATATGCACTTATGGAAAATTAACGAGGGCAAAACAGTAGCTAAGCGAGGTGAGCAGTAAACATGGCGTGGTATAAAGTATTGTCAAATGAACAACCTGCTTACTCTAACCTTACTGAGGAAACACAAGACAATATAGAAACGAATAACACTATTGATCGCAACTATTACATTCGATGGTTCGAAAGCTCTCGCGACGTTAAAAAACATGCGGTCAAAAATAGACGCCTTCCCAACCGTTATCTAGTTTTGAAACTTCGCAAGTTATCAACAAAGGCGTTTTATAATTTGTTACAGCAAATATCTCTAGACTGCAAACAAGGGCTATCAATCAAAGACTCTTTGATATCTCAACGCCAGCAAGACAAGAGCTCGTACTCAATAGAAGTGATACTCATAAAAATACAAGAAGGGACTTCACTTAAAGAGTCTATCGCCTCGATGTGTGATCAACGACTGCATTACTATACAAATTATCTTATTGATGACTCGACTCATGAAGTCACATTGACGATGATAGAAGCAGCAATTAGCGAATTGGCGAGTTCCATTGAGTTAAGTAAATCACTGACAAAATCACTGCTTTACCCATTTTTCGTCGTACAAGCATCGTTTATGCTACTCGCGCTAAACGCCTTGATGGTGAACACTAATCCCGACAGATCAACAATACCATTGGTGCTCATAAGTTGGGCGACCATCACCCTAATACAAACCGCCATTGCGATATGTGCAAAAAATGGCACACTGCTTAACCTACTCGAGCGCCACTCTAAGGCACTTCAATTAAAAAATCTTTTCCAACTAAGTTTGCATTTAGTCAAATCAGGAATACCGACTCACCTAGCAATAAAATCCGCTCGACACAATCTAAGATCACCACAACTCATCGCACAAGCGTTGAGTTTTGAACTAAATATTCGATTAGGTATCAAGATACAAAGAGCGCTTCCCAAAACATGGTTCGATTCAGATGGTTATAGTATAATCTCAAGTTCTAGAACGGGAGAAAAGATAGAAAAAGCCCTTATAAGAGGCTACGAATATAACTCGCAGCGCTGTGTATCCTTATTATCATGTATAACGAAAACGATGCCTGTTCTTTGTCTATTAGTCGCTGGTTGTTTAGTCGGTTTTACGATTTTAGAAATATACAGCCCTCTTTTGGAAGCAAAACCCATTGGATATTAACGTCGCACTACCAATACTCTACACAGTTTTTGTATTCATTATAGGAAGTGCGGTGAGTAGTTTTACATGGCGCTTCCCTCTTCGCAGCGAAAGAGAGTGGCAGCTCGAAGCGAAACATATTTTGGAGTCTTCTCGTGACACGAGCTCTGCACACAAAACCTTAGAGAGTGACATCGATACACCACCCTCTTTCACTTCAGGTAGATCAATTTGTCCAAAATGCAATCACACGTTAGGTTTTTTAGACCTAATCCCTGTTCTAAGCTTCATCCTTCACAAGGGCCGTTGCCGACATTGCGAAAGCCCTATTTCGCCGAGATATCTTCTGATTGAGATTAGTTTTGCAGTGATCTCATTCCCACTCATTTTACTTACGTCATCCCCCTTGCAATTCGCGTCCCTATTTCTCATATTTTTAAGTCTATTCATTGCGGCCGTCATAGACATTGAAAACAAATGGATACCGGATGAATGCTCCCTAATGATAATAGCTAGCTCGTTTGTCGCTCTTTTGCTTAACGCACAACCTTTAGCAGATAACGTGCTTGGCCTTATTTGTGGGTACGCATTAGTGTATTTTTTAAGACTTTTTTATCTGCACTTTCGACAAATAGAAGCGATTGGATTAGGAGACGCAAAGCTATTGGCTGCCATTGGCGCTTGGTTAGGGTTTTCCAACCTCCCTTATGTCATTATGTTTGCTGCCTCCTTAGGCATGATTGGCGCCTTGATAATAAGGGCAACGCGGTCAACAAGAATTCCATTTGGTCCATTTTTAGTAATATCTTCTATTAGTCTATTTTATTATTTAAGGTTAACTTAATGACTCCTCCTATTATTGGCCTTACTGGCGGTATCGGTTCGGGAAAAAGCACCATTGCATTAGAGTTTAATAAGCTGGGAATAGAGACCGTAGATGCTGACGATGTCGCGCGTGAAGTCGTGTCAGCAAATTCGCCAACCTTACAACTAATACAAGATCACTTTGGCTCCGACATCATCGACGAACAAGGCGGTTTAAATCGAACAAAGCTAAGAGATATTATTTTTTCAAACAATGATGAACGACTCTGGCTAGAGTCCATCACACATCCGGCGATAAGAGCACTTATTCAACAAAAATTAGCGGCAGTAGGCTCGATTTATGCAGTTCTAGTCCACCCTCTTTTATTTGAGAAAGGACAAGAATCACTCTGCGATGCTGTTATTTCGATCAGTGTTCCAGGGGCTATTCAAGTTGAACGAGTAACTAAACGTGACAATCAAACCGTTGCACAAGTTCGAAAAATAATGGATGTTCAGTATTCGCAATCTGACAGGGACGCAAAAGCAGACTACATTATTAAAAATACTGGAAAAACAGGAGCCTTGGGTGATAAAGTGAAACATGTACATATAAAAATTCTAGAGACCTTACATGAGCAGTAGTGAATCTACACCGCGAATAGCCTGCCCTACCTGCGGAACGAAATCCCCTTGGTCTACAAAAAACCAAAATAGACCGTTTTGCAGTGATCGCTGTAAGTTAATTGATCTTGGTGAATGGGCAAATGAGAGTTACGCAATTCCCCAGCAAACTTCAGAAGAAGATGAAATATTTTCGGAAGACCTTGTTGTTCAGCAAAACAGATCATTCCTTTAGTAAGTTGTAGTGAGAATGTGTTATGAACCCAGAAGACTTTTCTAAAAAGAAAGCTCTGTTAATCGAAGATATGGCCGAAGCCAGAATCATGCAGAAAAAAATGCTGACTGATTTTGGCTTTAAATCTATCGATATCGCTATGAAGGCAGAGACAGCTATTGAGCTCCTGAAAAGTCATAAATACGATATTATTCTATCCGACTATAATTTAGGAAAAGGCAAGGATGGTCAACAGCTCCTTGAAGAAGTCAGGTATTCACATCTTATAAAAAACACCTCAACCTACCTTATGGTCACTGCTGAGACATCAATTGAAATGGTAATGGGCGCCATTGAATATCAGCCAGATGGCTACATTACAAAACCTTTTTCCCAAGCAACTCTTCAGCGCCGCTTAAGTAAGCTCATTGCCATGAAAGATAAGCTGAGAGACGTAAACGTCGCATTAGACGCCAAAGATTACGCAAAGGCGATTGTCGAAGCCAACAAGGTTGCAACAAATCATCCTTCATTAGCGAGTAAATGTGGTCGAATTATTGGTGATTGCTTGCTAACGCTAGAGCGATACAAAGAAGCACTCAGCGTCTTTGACAGCCACCTTAAAGAACGCAAAATGCCCTGGGCTCTATTTGGCAAAGCTAAAGCGAACTATTACCTCGAGCGACTTGATAAAGCCGAATCTGGTTTTAGACAATTGATGCTAGACAATAAATTCTTCGTTAATTCCTATGACTGGCTCGCCAAAACACTCGTAAAAAGAGGTGACCTAGAAGAAGCTCAGTCGGTTTTGGTCGATGCAGTAATGCGCTCACCGAAAAACTTATTGAGGCAAATAGAGCTCGGTAAGTTAAGCATGACCGTCGACGATAGTACAACCGCAGAGATGTCCTTTAGACGTGCAGTATTTCTTGCAAAGAACTCCTGTTTCAATGACGCGGATGTTTACGTTGATCACTTACGCTCTATCGTTGCGATTGCAGAGGCAGGAGAGTTTACGCCACGACAACGAGATAACTTTAATGCGACGTTAAAGAAAATACACCAACAATTCTTTGAAGATCCCACAGTAAGAGCTCACACTTATCAATCAGAAGTGTCGCTATATAATGCAAACGGTGACGAAAAAACAGCGAAGCAGCTTCTAGAAATGTGGAGGCACGAAGCAGAAAGTGGTATGGCGTCCGAGCCGGACAACGAATTCAAACAAAAATTCAGCAACTTGTTCTAAGGTAGAGCGTCATGAAAAAGATAGATATCAGCACCATTTTGGCGAGCGCCATTCATGAAAGCAAAAACCAAGTTGGCACACTACTCTATCAGCTTCAAAGTATAAAAGACGTCGTAAGCTCGGACTCAGGCAAACAGCAAGTTGAAAAACTGGAAGAAGGTCTAAAACAGCTCAATGACGAATGGGTCGAATATTTATATCTTTACAAGCTTGCTTCTGAGGGGTATGAACTACATTGCGATTTCTGCTCTTTAGATGAGTTTCTTGACGATCAGGTCTTCGCGCTAACCCAGTCTGCCAACGCCAAAAAGCTTGAACTCTCCTATAGCACAGACGACGACCTTGTCGCTGCATTTGACGAACGATTGCTCACAGCTGTTGTAAGTACGGGTGTATACAACGCATTAAGGTTTGCTCAGAGTAAAATCCAGATTTCGGCGCAATTAAGTAACGGCTTTTTAGAAATTGCGATTGAAGATGATGGAAAAGGATTCGATCATAAAGACCTGCAAGAAGACGAGTTATTATTCGAAGCAAATACTGGCCTAGGCCTCTATTTTGCCGAATTATCCGCTAAAGCTCACGTTAAGTCAGAGAAAGAAGGCTACATCGAAAAAGGTAGCTCAACGTATTTAGGCGGTGCTAAATTGTCAATTTTCTTACCTCAATAGAAGAGCACATACGTCCGTATTTTTGCCCGTCCCTACACATAGAGTCTCTTTTAGTATTTAGACACAATAGTTCACCTGTCCAGACACATAACATCTCCTTTTCTAAGGGAGGTATATTTCGAAACGACCGCCTTCAAGAGAGCTAGAGTTACTCAAATCAATCCTACCTTTTAGATCGTGGTTCTTATGTATTTCCATAATTGCATTGCAATAGTACCAAGCCAACGCTTGCGCACTTGTTTCAGATGCTTGATCCCCAGCAAGTAAGTTCGAAAACTTCTCAAGAATAAAATCGGGATAACCATCGCCATTGTCATCAATCGCAATCAATACAGAGCCCTCAACTTGCTCCACCTGAACGTTAACTCGATCACGCGTGTATCTACTGGCGTTCACCAACCCTATGTTAATAACACTCGACACAAGGCTAGCGTCGATATAGGCGCATAGGTCTTCATCTCCAGCGACATCGACCTGTATATTTTTCGTTTTCCATAGCGTCGCATTGGCAGCAACCTGTTCTTCTACGATGTCTACCACATAGCTTTCATTCATCTGAATGGTCAGCAGGTCCCTTTCAAACAAATAGAAATTTTGTAGTTCCGTAAGCGTATTCTGCATTCGAGTTGCTTCATACTGGACCATCGCCAACGCGTTCAAGTCGATACCGTTTGTCGCGTCCTCCTGTATGAGGTCCAATGTTTGCAAGACGAGACTTAAAGAGTTTTTCATATCATTGACAGAAGCAGGCAACACTTCTCGAAAAGCAGGATAAGATAAGCTCGACTCTTGTGTTAACGTTTTTCCCTTCATAACTTCGCCTCATATTGCCCTACAAGATTCTTAAGGCCTTCATAACGTTTATGCTGCTTGTGACCAGCCGAAATATGCTCGACTCGCTTTAGCGCTTTAATACATTCATGAACGATTGCTTTGCTTTTCGAAACATTTTCCATTTGTCTCAACAAACTTTGAACCAAATTTAAGTTTAACCCCGGATGTCGGGGCGAATACTCTAACGCCTCTTTAAACGCCTCTACCGCTGCGAGGTAGTCCTTCTTAGCATAGTTTTCCAACGCCACCTTATTGAGGTCTTTAGCTTTTGCTCGACTGGTCGTCGATACTGGCTCATCCAAGAAATCAGAAGCAAGCTGTTTTAACGACGGGGCGGCATCGTCCGACTCTATCAACGCGGATAGTAGCTGTTGAGACTCATCTTCCTGCCCAGCCATATATAACGACTTACCCAACTCCAGCACCACTTCAGGCTCACCTAAGCTAGGATTTTCCTTCATTTGCTCACTGGCATTTTGCAAACATTTATCTCTTAGGACTACATTACCTTGAGATGCATACAAACGACTTTCAGCCAATGTCTTACGCAGACGCACTTTATCATCAGCAGTGTAGCGTTTGGATACTTGACCTAAAGTAGACAAAGCTTCATTACTGAACCGTTTTCTTTCACTAGCATTATCGGTGGACTGAACACTTTCAGTGAGCGCATCTGCCAACCTAATATAGTCATCTGGGTTTTCGTGTATCGAGTTAACCGCGAGCTTTAAAGTATGTTGACTAGCCTTCAACGCAGATTGAACATCGCCATTTTCCATACTCACAACCGCCATATCTCGTTGGCGTTTATGTATTCTGGGAGAAATACTTAAAGCATCTTCCAGCACTTTTTGAGCTTCTGGCAACTTGCCTTTTTCTTTGAAACATTCTGCCAGCAAGTCATACCCTGCTATAGCTTGCGGGAACAACTTTAATACGTGCTCAAGGTGTTTGATTGCCTCATCCCACTGCTTCCTTGCAATAGCCAGTTTCGCAAGACCAAGCCAAGCCCAATCATAATCACGAACTTCTAACTCACTTTTACATAACACCTCAAGCTCCTGCCATCGCTCTAACCCCAAATAAGCGTCAATGAGGGCTTTTTTACACCACGGTGAATATCTTCCCTCTTCTGATACATGCTCTTTGCACAATGGCACTAGCTTCTCATAATCATTGTTCGCTAAGAAAACTTTCATTTTGGAAAGGGCCTTAGTCTGATTGAAAAGCCTTTGCAGGCGTTTCTCAAGCACGCCTTGAGTAAAAGGCTTCCCTAGGTATTCATCGGGTTGCGATTCCATGATCCCCATTACTACATCACGACTGGTTTCGGCTGAAATTATGACGAAGATAGCATCACTTTTTAGCAATTTTGAATCACGCAACTCTTCAAAGACTTGTTGGCCATTCTTACTGCCACCTAGCCGAAAATCACACAATATAAGATCGTATTTTTTTGAGCGACATGAATCGATAACGCCTTTGCCCGTCGAAATGACATCGACTTGCTCCAAACCGAGTGCAACAAGCATCTTGCGAATTGACTGACGCGAGTTTTCAAACTCATCGGCAACCAAAGCACGCATTTTAGCGTAAGGGGATTTTTGGGTGTTTTTCCCCGCTAGAAACGAACTATCAACCAAAGGATTTATCTTCCTATCTTTTTATATCTCTTTAGAGAGCTTTTAAATAATCAACCAATTTTATTCCAGCTTGAAGTATGTGAGCTCTTAGTAATTCTTGAGCCTCATCATATTGGCGCTCCTCTATTAACCGTAGCATATCTTGATGTTCTTGCTGACTAACGTCGCGATACGACATCGGTCCGTATTGAAACCCTAGATACTGAATTGCCTGGATATTCAAACGCTGAACCGTTTCAAACAAAGTGACTCGATTAGCTGGGGCATACAAAATAGCATGAAATTGCCAATTTAACTTGCCCTTTTCTATCAGCAATAACGTGTCGTTATCCAATAATAAATTCGTATCTTTCGCTTTTCCCAGTTGCTCGTGAGTCATGTTAGCAAATGCCAAGCTGAGCAATTTAGGCTCCAATATCGAACGCATCCAATATAAGTCTTCTGCGACCTGAGCATCCAAATTGGGCACCATCACACCCGCTTTACCAGCTTTAACAAGCCACCCCTCAGCTTTTAGTTGTGTAAGACTGTCTCTTACAGGGATACGACTCACGCCATATCGCTCGGACAAGAATTGTTGTCGAATAGGTAAGCCTCTCTCAAAGACACCAGCAAGAATATCGGATTTAATTCTATCGATTAGATCAAGCTTCAATGGATACCACCGCTTAACGCCATTTTTTCTGAATTATTAAGCATATGACACCAAAGACAATACCCCAAAACGCAGATGCAATACCAAAAAGAGATGCGCCTGATGCGGTCATTAAAAATGTAATCAGCGCAGCTTCGCGTGTCTCTTCAGGGTCCAATGCCGTCCTTATATTGTTACCAATCGTTCCAAGCAATGCTAATCCAGCTAATGCCGCCACCATTTCGATTGGCAAGCTCGCGAATAAAACAACAATAGAAGATGCAAATACGGCAGCCAATAAGTAAAAGAGTCCGGCTGATAGGCCTGCGACATAACGCTTAGTCTTATCTGGGTGGCTTTCATCACCAGTGCAAATCGCTGCCGTAATAGCAGCCAAACTAATGGCATAACCACCAAACGGCGCTAAAACCATTGATGCAACTCCAGTCCACCCGACTAAACTCGAAGCGGGAACTTGGTACCCATTTACTTTTAAAACCGCTGCCCCAGGAATATTCTGAGAGGACATAGTAACTAGAAAAAGCGGCAGGCCCACGCCTAATATCGCACCAAGGTTCCATTCTGGAGAGGTCCATATCAATGCCCCTATTGTAAAGCTTGGGTTATTAAACACGACATCATTATCGAGTACCAAATATGCAAACCCAATAAAAAGAACCACTAGAATAGCGTACCTTGGGTAGACCTTTTTAGACAATAAATAGCCGAGTGTCATTGTAACAACCATTAGCATCTCTGATTGTAACGACGTAAATATGGAAAGACCAAACTGGAGAAGAATTCCTGCAAGCATCGCACATGCGATAGGTAAAGGAATCAAGGCCACTAAACGATTAAACATGCCCGTCACGCCAACTAGAACCATGAGTAGTGCAGAGAAAATAAACGCACCAATCGCCTCGGGGTAACTTGCGCCCTCTAGACTTGTCGCTAGCAGAGCAGCACCAGGTGTCGACCACGCCGTCACTACTGGCGCTCTATAATAGAGAGACAAACAAAACCCAGTTGTCGCCATGCCTATTCCAAGTGCTACGATCCAAGATATTTTAATACTATCACTCAACATCAACGCATCAGCGGCATGAAAGACAATAGCAACGGAACTTGAAAACCCAACCAAAACCGCAACAAACCCGGCTAAGACGGCACTTACGCTTATGTCTTTCAAGATTCTCATACCACTACCCCATAGTTTTATTGGATTAAGCACCAACACATAATAGGTGAGCAATGAAAAAATGTATACATTTATTATTTTATATATTTTTAGTGCAAAAAATGGAGCCACAAGGCTCCATTTACATAATTGACAGACTCTTTTAACGCCTTCCCTAGTCTAGTTTGAACAATATAAAGACACTCAGACCATGCGGAGTCGTATCTTCTATACGAATCTCTGCTTCATAGATATCAACAATAGACTTCACTATAGACAAACCTAGGCCTGCTCCCGCCTGCTCACCTGATCTAAAAAATCTCTCTAATAGTCGCTCTCGATTCTCGGAACTGACTCCAACTCCTTCATCGATCACAGACAGTTGAAAATGGGTCGTGTCTATCATTTCTAAACCAATCTCTATCGTACTGTTGTCATAAGAGAATTTAATGGCATTTGAAACCAAGTTCTGTAGAAGGATTTCTAAATGCCCTTGGGAAATGGGATATGACAACACATCAAGTGACTCGATCAGCTCTAAAGTCACACTTCGCTCCCAAGCAATCGGGTACAAGCCAGCTACAACAGAACGCGTCACAGTTAGAACATCAATATCTTCTACAGTGGACTGTACTCGTTGATTTTCTACTCGAGCTGATGCGAGAAGCTGCTCAACAATTCTAGAGCTTCTATCCACGCCATGCGATAGTTGAGCGAGTGCCTCAGCTCTTACGCCTGCGTCCTCAGCTGTGCTTGCATTTTGCGCATGCAACTTCAACACCGCCAGCGGCGTTCTCAATTCATGCGCCGCATCCGCTATCCACCGTTTCTCACGCTCCATTACAAGATCAATTTCGCTAAGCAGCGTATTGAGTGCGGTTTGGATGGGTGTTAACTCTTCTTGCATATCATCCATCTCGATGACTTCAAGTTTATGCGGATTAAGCTTTTTAATTCGCTGAACCAATAGATTCAATGGGTCTAAACCAAGCCGTACCGCCCCCCAAACCAAAAGCGCTAAGATAGGAAAGGTAACCAAACTGGAGAAAAAAGCTTGGGCTGCTATCTGAGAAATCGTTTCACCTCTAATATCAGAGCGCTCGCCAACTACAACAGAAACCTTCTTACCACCTTTGTCTATCGTCAAAGAAAAGGTATACCAGTGATGATCATTTGCTTCCGCTTTGCCAAAACCATACTCATCCATTTCATAAGGCTGAAGCTGCGTATCGCCTGAAATAACCACCAGCTTATCATCGACAAAGAGCTGGTAGTGCAATTTACCTTCATACTCTAATCCCGATTCATCCTCGTCGTCTTCATCTTCTTCAAGCACCATGGCGGGATAAATCACAGTGGTTTTACCATTAAAGTTTTCAACATCGGTCATTTGTGCGAGTTGACGTGCTTGTTGAGCAAGCCGAGCATCAAATAGCTCTTCCACTTCATGTGCAGATAAATAGGTTCCTATCACACCAACTATTAGGCTAGTGAACCCAATGATCGACATAACAAAAAGTACGGTACGTTTCTTTATTGAACTTGGTAAATGAGGTGCGACTCTTTCATGATAAAAATTATTCAGCATCGACAATATAGCCCACCCCTCTGACAGTTCTCACAAGCCCGGAAAAAAGTTTTTTACGTATATGATGAATATGAACTTCAAGCGTATTACTTTCGACATCATCTCCCCATCCATAAAGTAATTGCTGTAGTACATCACGCGTAAATACATGCCCTGGATGGCTCACCAACTCAACAAGTAACGAATACTCTCGACGGGTTAACGTAACTTCTTTATCTTCCATAAAGACTTGCTGGGCGTTCGGCTCAATACGAATATTCTTATACTCAATATGAGCACTTGCTCTGCCCGACGCTCGACGAATCAGCGCTCTTACTCGTGCTTTCAGTTCATCCACTTCGAATGGTTTGACGAGATAGTCGTCTGCACCGGCATCTAATCCCGTAATTCTATCTTCTATAGCATCACGCGCGGTTAATACCAAAACTGGGATTTCAGATTTTAGTAGCCGCATATTTTTCAATACTGAAAAGCCGTCCATTCGAGGTAAACCAACGTCAAGGATAACTAAATCAAAATGCTCTGATTGAAGCGCTTGAGACGCGTGTAAGCCGTCTTTTAGCCAATCAACAGTGTAACCATCCTGACCTAATGCAGTGCATAATCCAGAGCCAAGAGATTCATCGTCCTCAACCACCAATATTCGCATATATTCACCCTTCCCAATGTTTAGCGTCATGAAGAACGTTTTAACCAAGCTCCCCAATCGAAATCCGCCGATACGGCTTTAAATTTAAAGCAACTTACAACCTGTAATAAACCCAATTTTTGTAGAAATTATAATGCCACACTAACATTAACAGAAGCTTAAGTGTCTGATTAAGCATGGAAATCTTATGCCAGAGAACATAATTGCAAACCTTTACAAGCGCCGATTTGAATTATCCACGGTTATAGACCAAGCTTAAAAGAGAGGTCGTTTTAGATATCCATCTAAGGCGTAACCCACACCGTTTTATGTATGACAGTCATGATTAAGGCCCTTAGTAAATGCAGTAGTTTCTAGCAACATTTCCTTTAGAAAGACAAAAAATAATCGGCCTTATTACTTCTCTGCCATCGTCGGAGATGAAGTATGAAGCTTTCAAAAAAAATCAACTTTAGCCTTATAACTACCCTAGTGCTGTTTATCGGATGCACTAGTCAGTACGCTTTCACCTTTGACGAAGAGGAAGCAAAGCTGAATGAAAAACCTTTATATCGAGCAGCTATCATTGACCGTTTTTTCCCGCCCAGTGAGCCTTTTTTAAATGCAAAAGACAAGGAGTCGCACACGTGGATGTATGGTTTGGTAGACGTAGATCGGGACAGGGTTAAAGAGCCTTACTATCATGGAGACATTGTACAGATCATAGCGGCTTCACCTCAGATTGCTTTCACCCGATATCCAATTGAAGGCAAACAAAAGCCGATGAAAGAAATTTTAACAAACTTACGTGTCATTCTAGCAAGAATGCCAACCCTTCCAGTCGATTCTTTAGTCTTGTCTTGGGAATCATCAACACTAATCAGCGCCTTCCCAACACCTTTTGAAAAAAGGTACAGCGAGCGTTATATTCAAGTTTTAAAAGCGTGGGGGAAAAATGACGAGATTTGGTCCGATACTTACCAAGTAATAAGAGCCCTCGAAGCTTTGACAGAGCAAGGAGTGAAAGTATTTACCATTGCAGGCAATAGCGGAGCTCGGACAGTGAACACACTCTCATTCGCTAAAGGAGTGACGACCGTAGGCGCAAAAGAGCCTGAGCTCAGTTACTTTATCACAAATAACGTCTTCGTTGACGTCTATGAGCAGGCCGCTTATGAAATTAAACGCATCGACAACCAGATAGGCCAAACCGTTGGCTACGATATAAACAATGACGGTTGCGAAGACATTCCATTGGCGTTGATTTCTCGGACCAAACAAACAACTCTTCCAGCAAAAGTATGGCCACCAATCAAAGGAAGCTCATTCGCAGCACCTTTAGCGATGAAAAAAGCACTGCTTAATTTACAAGACAATCAAGAAATCGTTTGCCCCACACTATAGTAGAGGTCACTTTTTGGACCTCAAGAACACACTTTCTTCATGTTAAATATGTACGGTTCGAGCGGTTGACTAAAGTAGACGTGAACTCTTCAATATTTCTAGCCAGCCGCCACTGGGAAGCGGATGAGAATACATAAAGCCTTGCATCACGTGGCAACCCGCTTCGCGAAGTTTATTCGCTTGCTGCTCTTCTTCGATACCTTCTGCGATTACCTCGACGTTCAGTTCATGTGCGAGCGACAAAAATGCCTTAACAAACGCAAAGTCATTTTCTCCTGAACTAACGTTATGAACAACAGTACGATCAAGTTTCATATAGTCGAGAGGCAAGCCTTGTAAAAATGACAACGACGAACGGCCTGTTCCTATATCATCGATGGCTACTTTGTAGCCCTTTGTTCTTAGATCTTGAATCAATTCACGGGCATAGATCGCGTTCTTCATGACATCTTGCTCATGAACTTCAAGCGTAAGCAGCTCGACAATCTCAGGCTTTTCTTCATTAAACCGATCTAGGCGATCAATTAATTCAGCAGAGAAAAATTTCCGCCCAGATATATTAACGGAGATTCTCAGACTTTCGAGCGAAAGGCCCTGCTCAAGCCAACTCTCTACGTCCGCACTGACTCGACCAAAGACCCAATCATCAAGCTCGGAAATAATGCCAGTTTCTTCCGCTACATCAATAAATTCCGCTGGTAACAAAAGTCCTTTTTCGGGGTGGCGCCATCTCACTAACGCTTCCGCCCCCACTAGCTTCCCTGTTAATAGGTTGTATTGAGGTTGATAGAATACGTCGAGTTCACTCTTATCGATCGCATTGTGCAAACCTGTTGATATAGATACCCTCTCTTTGGCTTCTTCAGTTAAATTATCCGTATAGATTTGATAACCATCACGCCCTCTCTTCTTCGTCTCATACATTGCCGTATCTGCATTACGGATCAATACATCTACATCTTCCCCATGATCCGGATACACGCAAATACCAATACTTGATGAAACAAAGATCGTCTTATCATTTAAAAAATATGGTTGTCTTAGCGCTTGGTTAATGGATTTCGCAATGGCTTCCGTTGCAGTAACGGAGCTAACTTTATCCAATATAATCATGAACTCATCGCCACCCATTCGGGCAACCACACCGTAGTCACTCACTATTTCATTCAGGGTATTAGCAACGTTCACAAGGAGGTTGTCTCCGGCATCATGGCCGAGAGAGTCGTTAACATTCTTAAATTGATCGAGATCTAGATACAAGAGTGAAAAAAGTTTTCTTGTTTTTTTGTTTGCCTGAATAACTTCCTTCAAACGCAGCGTTCCTAGTAAACGATTAGACAAACCTGTAAGCGGGTCATGATGAGCAAGATAATTAAATTTCTCGCGTTCAGTATCAAGCTGCGAATAACTTTCTTTCAGTTTCCGAGCCATACTATTGAAGGCTGTTTCAATAGACCGCCACTCATCTGCACGGCCGAGGTCGAGTCTTAAATCAAACTGACTTTTTTCCAGCTTTCTTAGTCCTCGAACCAATCTATTTAGAGGCTTATTGATGTGTTTACTAACTACGATATAAATAAAAGCCAACCCGACTAACAAAGCGCCCAGTGTGACTATGGTTACTTGTGCTCGTGATTGCGCCACGTTTTTTTCTAGCTGCTGCTTTAATCCAAGAGCACTGGACTTAACAGACTCTTCATTAATTTTAACCACGTTAAGCAATAAGTTTTGCGACTCAACCAAATCGTCCATTACGTTCCACCGCTGCTCTAAATTCGCTTTCATTTTTCGCAACGACATTTTGTATTTTTTAATTGTACGTATCATTTGCTTCTTGCTGCGGTTGAATTCTAACGCCACTTTAGGGTCGGAAGACAAATGAAAGTTTTCAAGATGAAGTAAAAGGATATCGAGTTCTTTCTGAACCTCAATAATAAGAACTTTTTCAGTCTCTGGTGCAATTCGACTGCGAATGGAGCCTATTTTTTTCCCTATCGTAAGATACGTTTCTCGGATCATATTCATAGGATCTTCAAAGACATGGTCGAAAAGTTCTCCGTCGCTCTGTCTTCCAAGCTGATAATCCGTGTATTCGAAATCTAACTGCTCAATCTCTCGCCCCATACGATTATCGAGTTTGTTTATTTCTTTAATGACCTGATTCAATGTGATTGAACTTCCCAAAAAACGATGGAAGTTATGCACAAACTCATCAATACGCTCGCCAAAACCACCATTATCGGACAGGTCTTTTAGCGCCTGCAAGGGCTCCCCAATATTAAAGCTTTCCTCAATCAGCACTGACTCACTATAAAGGATTGCCTGTTCAAGTAACTGAACGCGAGTAACAAGATCAAAAACTTGGCGACTGGCTTGCGAATTCTGCGTTAAAGACTGAATGTGATCAGATGAGCGCTCTTCGAGCGTCGCTTCAACCGACGCTAAAGACCTTATAACGACATAGAAACCAATACCACAGATAGCAAGTAGTATAAAAATCGACGCGTACAATCGCGCTGCTAATGAGGATACTTTCATTGCTCTTCCCCTTTACCGCTTTTACCAAGCCAAATTGAGAGATAGGCTTCGCGGTAGTTATTTCTAGGCTCATAGACACCGGACTTACCGATGAGCTTAGTCACGTTTTCTCGCGTGATGATGTGCACGGGGGCGGTATATCGACTAGGCGGTGATGAATTGAAACTTCGGTTCAGCTCATCAACAACTTGCCAACCTTGCATGTAAAGAGGCTCTGGGACCGTAGCAAGCTGGAACTGTCCTGTTTTAATGCGGTCATATGCAGCCATACTGCCGTCACCGGCTGATATGTTCACAGGGATAGACATTCCTTTGCTTTGAACTTGTTCATAGACAGGCGTCGCAAAATCGATATACAAATCGTTGATTACTAGCAAGTGAGTAACTTGCTCATCCGATATAAGAGTCTGGACTACTTTATGAGTATGGTTTGCGACTTGATCCAACGGAATATCAAAGTAATCAATGAGTAGACATCGACTGCACTTCTCGACCGTTTTTTTCATAACATTGGCTTTTAACGTAGCAATGCTGTAACGCCTATCGGTAAAAATCGCCGCTTTCATATCACCAGCGCCTTCAGTGATCGCTAAAAGCGCACTTATCTCTGCTACTTCCATTGGGTCAGTAGTAATATTAGCAAACAATCCAAGCTCTTCGTTTCCCTCTGTAGAGTCACTCGAATGCCAACCAACGACTGAAATCCCAAGTTTTTTAGCGACTTTGAGAGCCTCTCTATGGTGCTTTATGTCAATACCACCCAAGATGATGCCATCTGGTTTCATTGCAACGGCACGACGAAGTGCTGCGCCTTGCCTTACTTCTGACCCAAGCGCATCAATAAAGCGAAGTTCCCAGTTTATATGGCTAGACGCTTCAGATACGCCCTGAGCAACACCGTTTACACCGCCATTACGTAGGTCAGAAGCAACAAAAACTATTTTTTTACTGGGTTCGGCCAAAGGACCTTCTGTCGGACCATCCCATCTATCAGCAATAGAAGTAGCACTCGCAACTCGGTCTTTCGCATAATTTAAAAACTCAGTATCTCCTGCCAATAAGGTCTGGCAAAATGCAGCAGATAACAATAACGCGGTGAACTTCAATTTGAACATAAATGTTGATTACTCAAGGGTGACCCGATAATAATATGCTAGATTATTATAATAACCCTAATATCAGAGTCGTACCTCCATGACCTTACAAAAAACTACGTTTCTAACCTCATTCTTTGCACTGTCAACGGTGGCAACAATTGAGTTGGCGAATGCAGATATGGATATTTCTTTCAACGATGCCGTTAGTACAAATAGCGTTCCGGTAACGCAAGAAATAGACTCGCCTATAAGAATTGCATTGATATACCCGAGTGCCGATATTTCAGATTATTGGATTCGTAATTACAAGGCTTTGGTAGGAAGGCTGTCAGAATTAAATATTCCATACACAATTAAAGAATACTCATCTCGTCAGATAGAACACTTTCTGCAATCAAAGTACGTTGAAGAAGTTGTGGGCAATGAAACAGATTTCGACTTTGTTATTTTCGGCCCTACAGAATTAAATATACAGTCCAAAAATATACAAAAGCTTTCTGCAAGCGATGAGTTCTACACCTTTATTTGGGCTTTTCATACACCAGACCCTGATTGGAAGAACACTCCAGATGCCTGGTTTGATTTTTCCAGTGCTATAGGCGCTAAGGCGTTGTGTAATACATTATCAGAAAAACTTGGCTCCGATGTTTATTTTGCGCTCAATCGAGGTATACCTGGTATAACAGACACTCAGCGGTCTCAACTTTTCTCTGATTGTGTAGAAGAAAAAGCAGATTGGCTTAATGTGTATGAACATTTTGGACAATATCAGAAAGGCGGCGGCGCCGATGGAGCGCATTTAGTCGCTAAAAACTTTCCTGAAGTAACCCTACTACACAATGCAAATACGGCCATGACCATGGGCGCAATTGAGGCGTTAAAAAAAGATAATAAATTAGACGACATATACGTGACTGGTTGGGGTGGTACCGCTAAAGAGATAGAAAAAATAAAATTGGGCGAACTAAATGCCACCCCTATGCGCATGAGCGATGACGCAGGCGTCGCGACAGCCGAGGCGATAAAATATTACGTACAAGGTAAGAAAGACGAAGTACCCAATATTTACTTAGGAAGAATTACTGTTGTAACCAGTGACATGGATGAAGCAGAAATTGATGCACTTTCTGATGAAGCATTCCGTTATTCAAGTAAATAACTATACAATCCCCCACCTACTTTAGAATCGTTGACGAAGTAACAACCTCCTCAGGCAAGGCAGGAATAGACGAGAAAATTATGGGCTGTAAATGAGTATTTATAGCCCATTTATAACATTGTCTCTTAAAGAACACCGTAGACGTGCAAACATCTCATGCTATATTTTTGCAGCCTTGTTTTTCCTGGGCTCCACTAACTCTTTTAGAATAGAAACAGCTTTTTCCTCGTCGACAGGATGGCAATAGTAATAACCTTGATGTTTGTTACAGCCCCATTCAATCAAGGTTTCTGCCTGTTCATTCGTTTCGACGCCTTCTGCGATTACTTCGAGAGCAAGGCCTTGCGCTAGGCGTATTATGGATTCACAAATTGTATGCCCTTCTGCTAAATCATGACACTCCTTCACAAAGGATTTATCGATTTTCAGTGTGTCAATTGGCAATGATTTCAAATAATACAAGGATGAATAACCCGTTCCAAAGTCATCAACAGAAATTTCAATTCCAAGGTGTTTTAGTCGCCTCATTACGTCAGCGCACAGTTCCGTATCGTGAAGAAACACCCCTTCCGTCACCTCTACTTTAACAAAACGTCCATTGATCCCATAAAATTTGAGCTTGTCTTCCATGTACTCTATAAAACCACTTGCCATCAAATGCCGACCTGAGACATTGATCGAAATCGGGACAATGTCTATATCTTGCTCGGTGAGAGAAGCAATCAACTTAAGACTCTCATCGATCACGTACTCTCCAATGAGACAGATCAAATGTGACTCTTCCGCAATAGGAATGAAGTCAATGGGTGGAACATTCCCTTTATCAGGGTGATTCCACCTAATCAAGGCTTCAAACTGAACAAGTTGATTAGCGGACGCGTCATAAATAGGCTGGTAATGCAATACAAACTGACGTTGGTCCAGCGCAACCACGAGCTCTTTCTCTAATAGATAGGCATCATTTAGTTCCAATGACATATGCTCATCGTAGAACCTAAGTACGCCACGGCCACTTTGCTTTGCGGCGTACATTGCGGAATCAGCTCTTTGAATCAGTTTTTCTGCGGTCTCATCTTTTTCGGACAAAGCAATACCAACACTGGTCGCCACTTCGACAGGCTTGCCTTCAAGTAAAAAAGGCGTTTTCATCGCGGTAAGGATACGATTCGCCAAATCCTCTATACGAGGTTTCGAGACTTTATCCGTTACCATAATAAGAAATTCATCGCCCCCCCATCTCGCAATAACATCGTCAATATGGCTAATGGAATTCAAACGAGAGGCAACCTCACATAACAGTTCATCTCCTGCTTTGTGTCCCAAAGTGTCATTAATTAACTTAAACTTATCCAAATCTAAAAATAGAAGTGCAACCGTATCACCGGCTTGATTGGCGACTTTTATTGAACGCTCTAATTGTTCGGCCATAAAAGTACGATTATGCAAACTTGTTAACGGGTCACTGTACGCTAGAAACTTTAATCTCTGCTGTAATTTAATATGGCGCGTTATGTCTCTAATATGAAGGGTAAATTCTTGAAATTGCCCATGATCATTTACTGCCTTAGTAATCGTAATTTCAACTGGGAAGGGCTGCGTCTCCCCTCTTAATAACGTGAAATTATTCCGCCGATTTAACACCAAACCCTGAGAATTTGAAAAGCCAAGAGAAAGACTCTGTGACATTTCAACACGTTTATCTTTGCCAACAAAAAGCGAAATAAAATTCTTTGCTTTGACCTGCTTTTTTAACATTCCAAACGTTCGTTCTGCAGCTGGATTAAACTCAACAATCGTTCCTTGACCATCAATGGTCACGATCGCATCCATCGACGAGTTTAATATTGCCGTTTTTCTCATTTCACTTTCTTTGAACCAAAACAGCGCCTGATCACGCTCAGCGATCTCTTGATTCACTTTTTCTAGAACAGAGTTGTACTTTTTAGCGATTTGACCGACTTCAGTAAAAGGCTCGACAGGGACCTGAGACGAGAAGTCAGCTTTATTGTGCTGATCTTCCATCGAATCTAACAAATCTATTAGCTCAGTGGTGGCAAGGTGTTCTGCTTTGTTAAGTCCTTGCTCTTCATCCTGAATAGACACTCGCATCGGCACCCAGCGCGACAAGATGCGAATGAAAATATAAGAAACAACAACACAGTATAGACCGATACTAACAACGCCAATGAGTTGAACTTCAAACTGGGCTAGGCGTGAATATCCAGTTCCAAACAACGCTTTATCTCCCAACAAAGCAACCGCTAATGTGCCCCAGATTCCTGCAAAAAGGTGTGCAGGAACCACATCGAGAGCATCGTCTAGCTTAAGATGCTCCATTAGCTGGCTACCCAAAATAACGATTATTCCACTCACAATACCGACAATACTTGCGGATGCACCTGACATTACGTGACACCCTGCGGTAATCCCTACTAATCCAGCGATAACGCCATTAAGGAGGTGAGTAACATCAACATAACGCTTTGACAGATAAAAACTGACCGCCGCCGCCGCCCCACCCCAAGCCGCAGACAAAAACGTATTCATGATGATCACAGATACGTGACTATTGAGCTCCAATGCACTGCCACCATTAAAACCAATCCAACCAAACCAAATTAAAAGCGCACCCAACCCCGCCAGCGGTAAATTACTCCCCTGAGGGATATGAACACCTTCTGAAAAACGTTTATGGCGCGCCCCAATAACGTAAATAGCAATCAGTGCAACCCAACCACCGACGGAATGCACAACAGTAGAGCCAGCAAAATCAATAAAGCCCATTGCTTCTAGCCAACCTTGCGTCTCGTTTCCAGAGTACACACTATTCCAAGCCCAATGCCCTTGAATTGGATAGATAAATACACCCAGAACCAACGTAATCAGAAGGTAACCCATGAATGTCATACGCTCTGCTACCGCTCCAGAGACAAGCGTCGCAGCGGTGCCACAGAACATCATTTGAAATAATAGAAAGCTTGCACCATAGCCTTCCAGCGATAAGCTGTCAGGCGCGAAATAAGACACACCTATGACACCAGAATAAGATTGACCAAACATCAACCCGAAGCCAACCAACCAAAAAGACAGAGAGGATAAAATAAAGTCGGAAATATTTTTAGCGGCTACATTAATGCTGTTTTTATTGCGAATGCGCCCACTTTCAAGACATAAAAAGCCTGCTTGCATAATAAAAACCAATGCAGCGGACACAAGTAACCAAGCGGTATTTCCCATTAAACAAACTCCTTAGTGACAAGCGCGTCGATTCAACAGCACTTTTCAATAACTCAAGTCTACATCAATACTCGTTAAACTCAGTTTTCATAGAAAATGTGGTGATATAAATAAGTACTGCATTCAATTCTTAGGCCAACTATGTAACATTACGCTACATAACCAACAGAGAAGCACCGGAAAAAAGCGTATGATTTGTAAAACATTACAGTTCTTTTGGTTGGTATAAACTAAGGTTTAACTTATTCTATGTCAGCTAAGGGTGAGGCTACACGCCCTTTAAATGACTATATTAACCGATCGGATTTTGATCTATGGACGAGCTTTTGCTGTTACGCAGCGTCTACAATCGTGTTGAACTTCCCGTATGGGTATTCGATGTCGACACGTCGCATATTATTTGGGCAAATAAATCGGCCCTAGAGCTTTGGGATGCAAAGCAGCTAACAGACTTATTGGATAGAGACATGTCAACTGACATGTCTCCAGCAGTCAAACAACGGCTCAATCAATATTTAGCAGACTTCAAAAAAAATGAGGTTGACTTCAAAGAACAGTGGACGCTTTACCCCAATGGACAGCCGGTCACCCTTAATATTCGTTTTTCCGGCATTGAGCTGGCACAAGGTCGATACGCTATATTGTGTGAAGGGTACGATGTTCAAGAAGCAAAGCCAGATGCGATTCGTGGCATAGATGCCCTACTGCACACTCAACTTATGATATCGCTTCATGTAGCTTATGGGGAAACGCTGTATATGAACCCTGTCGCGAGACGCACATTTGGTAGCCCAAACACAGATTTATCCGATCGTTTTTACGACCCTAATGACTACCTTAAACTAATGTCGGATATAAAGCGCACAGGAGACGGCACTTGTATCTCCAAAGTTTTCACTTCGACTGGCGAAAAGTGGCATGAAATCATCGCCCGATCGTGTCACGATCCAATTAGCGGTAAACCTTCAGTCCTAGTAAGTGCAACTGACGTTAGTGAATTGAAGGCGGCTGAAGCTCGCGCTCACCAAATAGCCTATACCGACGCGCTTACAAAGCTACCAAATAGGCGATCGTTGACTCGTATTTTTGAGCGAGTTGTAAAACAAGCTTCTCAGAAAGGGCGCCTACTAAGTATTCAGTTTCTAGATCTCGACGAATTTAAAGCCATCAACGATACACTTGGCCATAAACAAGGCGATAAAGTACTAATCGAGATCGCACATAGGCTGCGCTCGATGGTTAAAGTAGACGATGAAATAGTTCGTCTCGGCGGTGATGAATTCCTGTTATTTATACAAGCCGATGAGCAATCAGATGCAATTAGGCTGTCTGATGAGGTGTTATCCAACCTATCTCATCCTATTACGCTTGAAGATGCCAACATTAAAATCACGCCAAGTATTGGGATCGCTTTTTACGAAAAAGAGGGGGACACAATCGACACACTCATGCAGTGTGCAGACATTGCAATGTACTGTGCAAAGTCCGCAGGTAGAAATCAACACTGTGTTTTCAAAAGCGATATGAAAAGCCGATTGGATCGTGAACATAATCTTATAAAAAGCGTAAAGCACTACCCACTAAGCGAACAATTTAGACTGTATTTTCAACCTCGGTTCAATCTTAAAACCAAACAGATACATAGCTTAGAGGCGCTCATACGCTGGGAGCACCCGATGTATGGAATGCTGTATCCTGAAGACTTTATCCCTCTTCTGGAAAAATCCAATCTTATTGATGCGGTTGGTAGCTGGGTCATTGAAGAAACCATTCAGCAGCTCTGCAATTGGCGACAACGCTCTATTTTTGTTTCGCTGTCGGTCAATGTTTCGATTAACCAACTGCATAGCGAAGAATTTTCAAAATTTATTCTAGATAACCTTGAGCGTGAGCAATTGCCTCCAGAATCAATAGAACTTGAGCTAACGGAAACATCTATGTTTAAAAACAGCCCAGCAGCACAGCGAAATATTGAAAACCTACAAGCAGCGGGTATTAAGATTGCCATTGATGATTTCGGTACAGGGTATTCAAATTTAGCCCGTTTAACACAAATGTCGGTCGACTGTATCAAGCTGGATAAAAGCCTAATTAGAAGTTTGCCTAAGAATGAAAAAATTGTTGGTAAAGTGATTGAAATATGCCACGCGATGAGTGCATCTGTGGTGGCCGAAGGCATTGAAACTCAAGAAATGGCCTACCTTTGTGAGCAACTGGGATGCGAAGAACTTCAAGGTTTCTTTATTGCTGAAGCTTTACAACCGAATGATGTTGAAAAGTTTCTTTCGGACGTTCCTCATATACTCTAGTAACATTTACTATTGGCATGAAATATTACTAAAAAGATCGCCCATTACAACCCAAAAGAAATATATAAAAAAAGCGGCTTTCACCTGAAAGCCGCTTTTTTCAACTTACCTATGACTTATCATTGTCTGGTTAGTCGATCATTTCCTAGAACAATCTCAGTAGAAGATCTATACGGGTTTATATCCAACCCTCCACGTCTTACATATCGTGCATACACAATCAGGCTTTCAGGCTGACAGCGCTGCATAATATCAATGAAGATTCGCTCTACACACTGTTCGTGAAAATCTGTGTGCTCTCGGAACGATACAATGTATTTTAATAAAGAGGCATGATCGATCTTCATACCTTTGTAGTCGATAAATACCGAACCCCAATCAGGTTGATTTGTAACGGGGCAGTTAGACCTCAATAAATGGCTTACTAAACGCTCCTCTACCACACCATCATGCTCGCGCTGCAATAACTCACTATTTGGCTGGTAGGTATCAATATCAACATCGATCTCGTCTATACAGTAGTCTGGGGTCAGTACAACCAAAGACTCCATTGAATCAACGTCTCGAAGTATAACGGTGACAGGAGCACCTGCTGCCGCGCTTAAATCGCGTTCCATAATCGCTTGCACGGAAGCAAAATGCTCATGCTTCATTTGATTAAATGAATTGAGATACAGCTTGAATGATTTAGACTCAATAATATTCGGCGAGTCATGTGGAATACGAAACTCTCCTAAAGCGACAACCGGCTTACCTTTTAAATTAAGCCAAGATAGTTCATACGCATTCCAAATATCCTCACCAAAAAAGGGCAGCCTGTCCTCTTCGATACCCATTTCGCCCCATTTATCAACGCGGGGAATTGGAAATAACAGCGACGCATCGTAAGTTGATACGTATTCTGTCTTTTGACCTAGGGGCAACACACCCATAACATCTACCTCAATCTCTAATACCACGACCTTGATTTAATCTGTTTAAACCAAAGCAATACAATAAAACGATAAACAAACAAACAATAATTAGTGCCCAGTATACATTAATATCAGACACACCCAGAATACCGAATCTAAATGCATTAACCATATATAGAATTGGATTCAATAAGGATACGTTTTGCCAAAAGTCAGGCAACAAGTCAATCGAATAAAAAACGCCACCAAGGTACGTAAGGGGCGTAAGCACAAACGTCGGTATGATCGAAATATCATCGAAACTTCTTGCATACAGAGCATTCACAAAACCACCTAATGAGAACATTATCGACGTCAAGATCACGACCAATATAGTCAAGAAGACGTTTTCCAATGGCAAATGTGAAAAGAACAACGACAGGATAGTCACAATAAAACCGACCGCCAGTCCTCGAGCGACACCACCTAAAACATAGCCAAGAAGAATGACATAATTTGGCGTTGGTGATACCAACATTTCCTGAATACTATGTTGAAATTTAACAGAGAAAAACGAAGACGCTACGTTAGAGTATGAGTTGGTTATCACGGACATCATGATCAAACCGGGAACGATATACTGCATATAGCTAAAGCCGCCCATTTCACCGATTTTTGAGCCGATCAGATTACCAAAAATAGCAAAATAGAGCGTCATAGTGATTGCGGGCGGCAGCAATGTTTGTGGCCATATTCGCATAAACCGACGAATTTCACGTCGAAAAATAGTAAAAAAGGCAATCCATATTTCTGAGTTCTTCATTCGTCTTACCCGTTTGTTAGTTTTACAAATAGCTCTTCAAGTCGATTCGATTTATTTCTCATACTTAGCACCTGACAGCCTAAACGATCCAACTCTAAAACAACGCCATTTAAAGATTGACCTTTCGTCACTTCAATCTCCAACGACATGCCGTCTGCGGAAGTGCTAATTTTATAATCAGGAAGTGCAAAATCGTTATCGATTGACTGGCTTAAATCTAATATAAAGGTTTCTTGGTTTAGTGTTTTAAGCAATGCTTTAACACTCGTATTTTCGACAATTTCACCCGCGTTAATAATCGCAATATTACGGCAAAGCTGCTCCGCTTCTTCGAGGTAGTGTGTCGTCAGTATTATTGTTGTACCGGATTCATTTAACTCCGTAATGAACTCCCACATTGAACGTCTTAATTCGATATCGACACCCGCAGTAGGTTCATCAAGTATCAAGATTTCTGGCTCATGAACAAGAGCACGCGCAATCATCAATCTTCGCTTCATGCCGCCAGACAACATACGTGATTGCACATCTTTTTTATCCCAAAGCCCTAATTGCTTGAGGTACTTTTCTGCACGCTCTTCTGCGACCTGAGCAGGAATACCATAAAAGCCAGCCTGAGTGACAACCACATTAAACACGGTTTCAAACACATTAAAGTTGAATTCTTGTGGGACAACACCAAGATGCTGTTTCGCTTTAGCGAAGTTATCGTCAATATCGTTACCGCTAATAGAAACCTTGCCGGATGTTTTATTTACCAAGGAGCACATTATACCTATGGTCGTGGACTTCCCGGCGCCATTGGGTCCTAATAGAGCAAAAAAATCGCCCTTCTCTACTTTTAAATTAACGCCCTTTAACGCCTCAAAACCATTGTCATATCGTTTCTTTAAGTCACTAATTTCAAGTGCATATGTCATAATATAGATCTCTGTGGCTTAGCTAACATCTATCGTACAATGCGCAATATAATTAACAGCATATTGCTACACAATCAAAATGAAAGGTTAAACTGTGAATATACGTACCGCGTACATTATCAATACGCTCAAACAACTTAATGATCGCCTTCTAGAACACGACCCATTTAATAGAGAGCATTTAGCAGAGGAAGAATCTGATTTCATCGAAAAGATGGGCGACCTCTTTACTATTCCTGCAGAAGGGAATCCCGAGTTCCTATTTGAAATTCAGGAGCTGCTTTCAAGATTTGTTCGCTGCTACCCTAACTTAGTTCCTCTAATGAAACGCGAGCTTCTATGGTTTGCTGGCGGTGAGTGCCTACACTTTCTAGGAGATGAAGAACTGTCTGTATATGAATTATTGGAAGAAGAAATTTATCAACTCGAAAGTTCGAGTCAAGAATATAGTATTTCTGAACTTTTAGAAAAAATCAGAAAGCCCAAACAACCTCTTCACTAATAATTTCTTATTTATGTTGGTTTATATTTCAAAACAACTATAAACCAACATAAAAAAATCTTGAACGCAACATATCTAAATACTAGCTAGCCTTGCGGAACACTAGGGTTCCATTCGTACCGCCAAACCCAAACGAATTATTAAGCACCAGCTCAATATTTCGCTTCTGAGCAGTCATAGATACATAGTTCAAATCACACCCGTCACTAGGATCATCTAGGTTAATAGTAGGCGGAGCAACTTGATCTCGAATGGCTAGGATGGAGAAGATAGACTCTACTGCTCCAGAAGCACCCAATAAATGACCTATCATCGATTTGGTAGAGCTTATAGCAACATCAGAAGCATCTGCGCCCATCAAACTTTTCACTGCTTCGCTTTCTGCTAAATCACCAGCAGGTGTCGAAGTACCGTGAGCGTTTATATAATCAATATCCGCAGGTGAAGCCTTAGCATCTCGCAATGCGGCAGACATCGCTGCGATCGCTCCAGAACCTGTTTCTGGTGGCGCGGTAATATGATGTGCATCATCGCTCATACCAAAACCAGCAAGTTCAGCGTAAATCTTCGCACCCCGCGCTTTTGCATGCTCGTACTCTTCAAGTACCAACACTCCAGCACCATCTCCCATGACAAAACCATCGCGGTCTTTATCCCATGGACGGCTAGCCGTTTTCGGGTCATCATTTCTAGTAGACAGCGCTCTAGCAGCACCAAAACCACCAATACCAAGTGGCGTAATTGCCATTTCAGCGCCACCAGCAATCATAACGTCAGCATCGCCATAAGCAATCATTCTTCCAGCCATGCCAATATTATGCGTTCCAGTCGTACACGCAGTCACTATTGATATATTTGGACCTTTAAACCCAAATCGTATAGCTACGTGCCCAGAAATCATATTAATGATCGCACCAGGAACAAAGAATGGTGAAATTCGCTTAGGACCAGATTCATTTAGAAGCGCTAAATTTTTTTCTATCATTGGTAAACCACCAATGCCAGAACCAATCGCACATCCGACACGCGACAAATCTGCAGTCGTTTCATTGATATCTGCATCATCAAGTGCTTGCACAGATGCTGCGATACCGTATTGGATAAACACATCCATTTTTCTAGCTTCTTTCACAGACATATACTGCGCAGCATCGAAATCTCGTACTTGCGCCGCAAATCGCGTCGAAAATGAGCTAGTATCAAAATGTTCTATATCGGATACGCCACTTTTCCCTTCTAGCACCTTATCCCATGTGTCTTCCACATTGTTGCCAAGGGGTGTCACCATTCCCATTCCTGTGACCACAACTCGACGACGAGACATAGAAATCCTCCAAATTACGCTCTTCCTAGGTCGTAGGCAATTCCACCTATTACCATGAATAAGAAAAGCCGCTGTACAACAAAATACAAGCGGCTTTTCGGAAACTCAGATCACTAGAGTATTACAAGTTAGCGTTGATGTAATCGTTCGCAGCTTGTACAGTAGTGATTTTTTCAGCTTCTTCATCAGGAATTTCAGTTTCAAATTCCTCTTCAAGAGCCATAACAAGCTCTACAGTATCTAGGGAATCAGCGCCCAAGTCATCTACGAAAGATGCTGAAGCAACAACTTCTTCCTCTTTAACACCTAGCTGTTCACAAACAATTTTTTTAACGCGTTCTTCAATGCTACTCATTGGAAGTTCCTACTCTACTCGTCAATAGCTCATTTGAGCATATTATAATGTTCTAACGCCTGCTGGCGTGATTCTCAATCTGAACCGGAGACGTATTCTCGTTGAATTCGATATAAAATTCAACCCAAATTATGACATGTACATGCCACCGTTGACATGCAACGTTTCTCCAGTTATGTATGCCGCACCCTCAGACGCCAAAAAAGCAACCGCAGAAGCGATTTCTTCAGGCTGACCCAAGCGAGCAGCAGGCACTTTAGATACCAGATTCGCTTTATGCTCTTCTGGTAAAACTTTTGTCATATCGGTTTCAATAAAACCTGGAGCAACACAATTCACTGTGATGCCACGAGAGCCAATTTCCGCAGCCAATGAACGACTAAAACCCTCAAGCCCTGCTTTTGCAGCTGAATAGTTTGTTTGCCCTCCATTGCCCATTGAACCGACAACCGAACTAATACTAATTATGCGGCCAAATTTAGCCTTTGTCATGCCTCTAAGGCAGGCTTTGGATACACGGAAAACAGAGCTCAAGTTTGTATTGATCACTTGATCCCATTCGTCACCCTTCATGCGCATCATGAGATTATCACGCGTGATGCCTGCATTATTAACCAATACAGTGGGAGCGCCAAATTCTGCTGTAATCTGCTTTATAGTACTGTCTACTGAATCAGCATCAGAAACATCTAGAATATAACCTTTGCCGTGCTCACCCAAGTACTCACTGATACTTTGAGCACCTGATTCACTAGTTGCTGTACCGATTACTGTAGCACCTTGTGCAACCAATGCCTGCGCAATCGCCTTGCCAATTCCTCGCGTAGCTCCCGTTACCAGAGCAACTTTTCCATTTAGACTCATTTCAACCTCAGTTCTAATTTTAATGCTGTATTCGCTTAAAGCGCTGCTTCCAATCCAGCCAAATCTCCAATTGAAGCAGCACCAATACCTTTAACAATCCGTTTGTTCAGCCCTGAAAGCACTTTACCAGGACCACATTCTATCGTTTTAACAACACCAAGACTTGATAGCAACTGAACAGATTGCGTCCAAAGCACAGGCTGACTTAACTGCGCCACCAAATTCTTTTTAATAATTGCAGCATCAGAAACCGCTTCTGCAGACACGTTTTGCACCAAGGTGATCTTTGGCTCATTAAACGCAATACTATCCAGTTTAACAGCAAGCTTCTCACCCGCTGGAATCATCAATTCGCAATGAGAAGGAACACTTACCGGTAAAGGTAACGCTCGCTTAGCACCTGCCTCTTTGGCGTTCGCCATAGCCTGTTCTACAGGCTCTTTATGCCCTGCGATAACAACTTGGCCGGGGGAATTAAAGTTAACAGCACTCACGACGCCAGATTCAACTTTAGCACACACTGCTACGACATCTTCATCAGCCAAACCGATGATAGCAGCCATAGCACCCTCACCAGCAGGAACCGCTGTCTGCATAAACTCACCGCGAAGCTTAACCAGCTCAACAGCATCTTTAAACTCAATCACACCCGCACACACGAGCGCCGAATATTCACCAAGACTGTGGCCTGCAACGTAAGCTGGCTGGTCACCGCCAAGCTCTTCCCAAAGTCGCCACAAAGCAACACTAGCAGTTAAAAGCGCAGGTTGCGTTTTATCTGTTTGATTTAGACGTTCGGAATCGTTCTGAACGAGATCCCACAAATCATAGCCAAGTATCTCTGAAGCCTCAGCGAACGTCGCCGTCACAATATCATGTTTCTCGGCCAAATCGGCCAACATACCTAAAGCTTGTGATCCTTGTCCAGGAAAAACAAAAGCTAGCTCATTATTCATACAAAGCCCTCTTTTTCTAATTTTTTATCAATTGCACACCAAAGGTCTGCTCGCGCCATTTCGATGCCGTGCTCAATTGCACCAATAGCTGCGCGGAAATCAGATCTGCCGTGCCCTTTTACCAAATTGCCACGCACACCAATAAAACTCGCCCCATGGTGTCGTTCATTTTCGTAAAAAGACTCTAACATTTGTTTATTTGCCCCAGTTTTAACGAGCTTCTGTGAAAAGTATGTCAATAAGCCTTCAGAAGCCTTCAATACCGTATTACCCACCATGCCATCACAGACAAGCACATTATTCTCTCCATCAAATAGATCAAAACCTTCGGCGTAGCCATTATAGACAGGCCATAGCCGCGAAGATAAGGCAGAGTCTGCTTGCCTAATAACGGAATTCCCCTTTGTACTCTCCACCCCAACATTAAGCAGTGCAACTTTAGCAACTTCAGAGCGAAGCACCTCAGTATAAGCAGCGCCCAAAATGGCAAAGCCTTCTAGCATCTGAGCGGGACAATGAACATTTGCACCAAGATCCAATAAGCAACGCAATGGATTAAGACGTAGCTCTCTAACTAAAGCTGGGTAAAGTCGGGGGCGGATTAACCCTAACAGACGACGCGCCAAAGCGACCATTGCCGCAGTATTACCTAACGTAACGACGACATCATGTTGACCCGCTGACATGTCAGACAAACTTTTGTAGAGAGTGCTTTCTGAACGCTTATAAAGAGAGCGATCGACTTGCTCATCCCCAGCAATAAAATCCTGACAGAATACGGTCTTTAAGCGTTGGCGTGAAGAAGAATCGAGTTGAGAGAAATCATCGGATGAAAGGCCATCATCCTGTGAAAGATAGAGTGTGATGTTAACGCGTTCATGGCGATCAAGCACTTCTTTCGCTGCTTGAAAAGCAATGCGGGGACCTAAGTCCCCGCCCATAGCGTCGATAGCTACCCGAATCATAAGGGTAACTATTTATTCACCTTTAGGGGTGATTACTTGACGACCACGGTAAAAACCGTCTGCAGAAACATGGTGGCGACGGTGTAGTTCACCAGTAGTTTGTTCAACAGAAAGTGTTGCGCTTGTCAAAGCATCATGAGAACGACGTTGGCCACGACGTGAACGAGTTACTTTGCTTTTTTGTACAGCCATTTTTGGAGCTCCTAACTTTTCTTAGCTTTTAGATCAGCTAATATACTAAATGGATTCGGTTTAGTTTCGTCATCCGGTGCGTCATCGGCAGACGAGGCATACTTTAAAGCCACAGGGTTGCAACCAGTTTCTTCGTGATAAGCAACTATTGGAACAGCAAGAATAAGCTCTTGCTCTACCATATCCGCAAGAATTACTTCACCTTCGGTCATGACAACGGGGTCGTATTCCTTAGGTAGGTTATTCGCGTGCTCTTCGTCATAAACAAAGCCTAACGCTAACTCCACCTCCAGATTGCAATCAACACCCTCCATACATCGTTGACAAACAACTTGTACAGTAGTGCTCATTGAACCCTTTGCGATGTAGCGCCTATCTTCATCGACTTTAAAGTTCAGATGAATAGAGACATCACCTTCGTCAGACACCAAAAGTTCACGTAATTCACTGAAATCACGGAGTGGCAAACGCCCCTCTAAAGTCACTTCTTGAGTCGCATACTTTCGGGGGTCAAAATACTTGGGTAATGAGTCATTCAACATGGCGAGGAATAATATTGCCAAGCAGCGGCATTGTCAAAGAGTTCAGGCACTTAAATCGCTTTTTTTAGTAAAAAAACGAATAAGAAAGGGATTTTCATAAATTCAATGCGTATATTATTCTAAACAAACCAACATTACGTCAGTCTTTAACGTGATAGCGAATACATTAAATCAATAAAAAGTCAGTAAGCACAATGCATCCAAAGATTATTTTGGGGTCCTCATCCCCCTACAGAAAAACACTTTTGAATCGATTAAAGGTACCTTTTTCAACGCACTCACCAAATATTGATGAGACACCGAAAAAACAAGAGTTAATTGAGAACTACGTTTTACGAATGAGCGAAGAAAAAGCAGACGCCATCCTTCAAATTTACGACACATCGAATACACTAATCATCACATCAGATCAGTCCGCCACCTTAGAAGAAAACTCACACGAAGACGGCCTTTTAACCAGCAAAATTATTGGTAAGCCCCTTACGAAAGAGAACGCAGAAAAACAACTTACGTCTTTTTCATCAAGAACCGTTAAATTTTACACCAGCGTAACGATCACCTGCTGCAAGACCAAGCAACGCAGTTCAAAGATCACAACTTACTCAGTTCAATTTAAAAACCTAAGCTCTCAAGAGATTTCAAGATACCTCGACATTGAAAAACCATTCGATTGCGCAGGAAGCTTTAAATGCGAAGGTTTAGGTATAAGACTGTTCGAAAAGATGGAAGGAGACGACCCCACTTCATTGGAGGGTCTTCCCCTTATCGCAACTAGCGAACTACTTTGTGAATTCGGCGCAGACCCACTGAGCTATGCATCCGATTAAAGCATCTCATTAAAAAGCCGTTACACATACCTTTATCTCATAGAGAAAATAGTCGATAAACGCGTTGCAAACGAGATACCCAATTCCTTTGCAACTTCTTTCCAAGGCTCTTCGCGAGGTTCATAGTAAACAGGTGTCAGATTGGAGAAACGACTTGATAGCACATGTCCCGTGTAATCAAGTCCATCTATCAATCCGTAAGAGACCGCCTGTTCACCTGTAAACACCATACCAGTAAATAGGTCACGTTCTAGTGAAAGCCTATCTCCCCGCCCCTTTTTAACTGCTTCAATAAACTGTTTATGGGTACTATCCAATACAGATTGCCATTTTTGCGCAGCACTAGGTGTCATAGGAGAGAATGGATCTAGGAACGCTTTATCTTCCCCAGCAGTAAAGGTTCTGCGCTCCACTCCAATAGACTCAAGAAGACCACTCGCATCAAACCCTGGCGACACAACGCCAATAGAACCGACAAGACTGGCCTTGTCTGCATAAATTTCGTCAGCAGCAGAAGCAATATAGTAACCGCCGCTTGCCGCCATATCACTAACGACCACAATCAAAGGGATATCTGGATAACTTTTTCGCTTACTCATGAGAAGGTCATACAAAATGCCCGAATGCACCGGACTTCCGCCAGGGCTATTCATCTTAATTACGACCGCTTTCGTACGAGCATCAGCGTAGGCATCTTCTATTAATAGGGAATATTCATCAGCATCGATGTCCAGCCCAGCCCCAATCGTCCCCCGCATAGGAATAAGTGCGACAGAGTCGCCAGTTAAAGCGGCATCCTCAACGACACTAGACGCGCTCCATCCAACAAAAATACCGACGATTAAAAACAAACCGACGAAGCGGAAAAATATTTTCCAGCGTCTAGCACGACGCTTTTCTACCACATTTTCCAGCAAAGCCTCTTTTAGCAATTCGAAAACGGCCGTTTGCGACGCAACATCTTCATTATTAGAAGACGTTAGTTTTGGCTTTGATGTGCTATCAGCCTTCGCGTCCGTTCCTTGATCTACATCCACATACATATCATTTGACTGCGCTTTATTTGAAAACGACGCATCTTCAGATGACAACATATCATTGGATGCCTTGCGATCATCCTCTTCATTCCAGCTCATTCACAACCCTCAAAACGATTTCTTTATCATAGACTTAGTCTCGTTCGCTCAATACCTTTAAGACTATGCCGCGTAAGTGTACCATAGGCGAATTAACGTAAAATAAGGATAGTCAACAAAATGAGTTATTCTTTCGAAGACCTTTCAGTCGGTCTAAGCGAAACTTATTCAAAAACCGTCTCCAAAGAAGACGTACATACGTTTGCTGCTGTGACCGGCGACAACAACCCCGTTCATTTAGATGAAGAATATGCCGCAAACACCAGCTTTGGAGAACCTATCGCTCACGGCATGCTAACAGCAGGCTTTATTTCTGCTGCCATTGGCACGAAGCTTCCTGGGCCAGGATGTATCTACCTAGAGCAGACACTAAAATTCCGCTCCCCCGTATTAATCGGAAAAGAAGTTCAAACGACGGTAACAGTAAAAGAAATCAATGAACGTCGCAGACGTGTTGTGTTGGAAACAGTATGCCATTGTGACAGTAAAAAAGTCGTTACTGGGGAAGCGACCATCATGCTCCCATAAATAAAAAGCGGAACATCACATTCAGATGTTCCGCTTTTTATTCACCTATTTTTTATAGCCCTAGCACTTTTAGTGCTAATACCTTGAGACTAATACCTCGAAACTAATACCTCGAGACAAGCACATTAGACATCAGCGCTTTCCATTCATCATCAAGTGGCGCTTCTAAAATCAACTTCTCACCTTCGTAATCAATCTCTAATCGAGTTGCATGCAGGCACAAACGCTTGAACCCCATTTCTTTGGTTTGCTTATTGAGCTCGCTCGATGTGTATTTATCATCACCAACAATAGAATGTCCTGCAAATTGAGTGTGCACACGAATCTGATGAGTCCGCCCAGTGACCGGCTCACATTGAATCAAGCTAAACCCTTCAAACTCTCGAACTAAATTAAATCGAGTTAACGATTCCTTTCCTTCTGGGTTCACGCGGACGACTCTTTCACCCGACTTTAATTCATTTTTCAAAAGTGGAGCATCAACCTTCTGCTTACGCTTAGACCAAGCTCCGTGCACTAATGCTAAATACGTTTTTTGAACACCACTTTTTTCACGCAATGCCTCATGAAGCAACTTCAATACACTTCTACGCTTGGCGATCATAATCAAACCAGATGTGTCTCGGTCTAGTCGATGAACAAGCTCAACAAATTTCTCTAACGGCCGCATTTGACGTACCACTTCAACCAGACCAAAGCTCAAGCCACTACCGCCGTGGACAGCCAGCCCTGACGGCTTATTAACAACCAACAAGCCTTTATCTTCATAAATAATACGAGATTCAATCTGCGCTTTTAGCCCTTCAGCAACCGTCGGCTTATCAGCGCGTTCTGGAAGAACCAAAGGAGCAATGCGAACAATGTCGCCAGACTGGAGGCGATAATCTGGTTTTGTTCGCTTTTTATTAACGCGTATCTCACCTTTTCTTAACAAATTGTAGATTTTACCTTTCGGAAGGCCTTTCAATTCTGTAATAAGAAAATTATCTATGCGTTGGCCATGATTATTTTCATCAATATCAACGAACCGGACCTTTGTTTTGGTAGGTTCGACGACAACTTTGTCTTTGTTATCCAAAGAATGGTTTCCTTTATAATTGAAGCACTTAGTTTTTACTGCTATATTCAGTTCCGCAGAGGGTAAGAGGCAACAAAACGCCTCGAAGAAAACGTATGATACCGAATTTACTACCACCAGAGCGATACTCTGGCTCATATCTTACCTCTGTAACAGTTAAGCTTAAATAATAAACCGCATGAATCGAGAGAAGTCGACCATGGGTTGCCTGATTTTGTAGTTCGTTTGACTGAGTACGAGACGCTTTCAAAATAAAAAGTTGCTGAAAGCCATTGATGACAAAATACAACCGTAAAATGACGTAACTAGCTAAGATATAACCAGTCCACTGATATAATTTCGCAGTAGATCCTCTTTGCGTGTTACCCATCAACAGATATGTTGTGTCCGCCGTACTTGGAAAAGCACTATTTTTCAACGCCACTCAAACCGCTCCCTCTGTTCGTGACTAAACAGAGTTCAAAATTAATGATTAGAATGCTAATAAACGCGACGCAACAAGAAGAATTGCGCGTTGCACTAGTGGATGGCCAGCGCCTTTATGATTTAGATATAGAGTCCGGGTCAAGAGAACAGAAAAAAGCAAATATCTACAAAGGGAAAATCACACGCATTGAGCCTAGCCTCGAAGCGGCGTTCGTTGACTACGGCGCAGAACGACACGGATTCCTCCCTCTTAAAGAAATTTCTAAAACTTACTTTTCAAAAAAATCTAACTCTGACGGACGCCTAAACATCAAAGATGTTTTAACCGAAGGTCAGGAAGTCATAGTTCAAGTAGACAAAGAAGAGCGTGGAAACAAAGGTGCAGCACTGACGACATTCGTAAGTTTGGCAGGGCGATACTTAGTACTAATGCCAAACAACCCTCGCGCAGGCGGCATTTCTCGCCGAATCGATGGTGATGATCGTACGCAATTAAAAGAAGCAATGTCCGGCCTTTCAACCCCTGAAAATGGCGGCTTAATTGTTCGTACAGCGGGTGTAGGTCGCTCAACTGAAGAACTACAATGGGACTTAGACTATCTCGATACATTGTGGAGCTCGATCACAAAAGCAGCTTCAGAAAAGCCAGCTCCATTCTTGATCTATCAAGAAAGTAACATCGTTATCAGAGCAATTCGTGACTACTTGCGCGATGACATTGGCGAAGTATTAATCGACGAAAAAGGCGCCTACCAAGACGCAATCAACTTCGTTATGCAAGTTATGCCACAGTTTAAGAGTCGCATTAAGCAATACTCTGATACCACTCCGCTGTTCAATCGTTTCCAAATCGAAACGCAAATCGAAACCGCTTTCCAACGTGAAGTTCGACTACCTTCAGGCGGCTCCATCGTAATTGATCCGACTGAAGCGCTCGTATCGATTGATATCAACTCCGCACGTGCAACAAAAGGCGGAGATATCGAAGAGACCGCACTGCAAACCAACTTAGAAGCCGCTGACGAAATTGCACGTCAATTGCGCCTACGAGACATAGGTGGACTGGTTGTCATTGATTTTATCGATATGACACCACTAAAAAACCAGAAAGAAGTTGAAAACCGCATGAAACAAGCACTTGAAGCGGACCGCGCTCGAGTGCAACTAGGCCGTATCTCGCGCTTTGGACTTCTAGAAATGTCCCGCCAACGCTTGCGCCCTTCTCTAGGCGAAACAAGCGGCATTGTTTGCCCACGCTGTAATGGACAAGGCTTTATCCGTGACGTTGAATCACTAGCCCTGTCCGTACTTCGCCTTATTGAGGAAGAGTGTGCGAAAGAACGCACCGCTCAAATACGCGCAATATTACCGGTCTCTGTTGCGACTTTCTTGTTAAACGAAAAGCGTACAAACATCGCGAAAATCGAAAAACGCAATGACGTGCACATCATTTTGGTGCCAAATCCACACATGGAAACACCGCACTTCACTGTGGAGAGAATTCGCGACGACAACGCCGTAATCACTCAGGACGACAGTAGCTACACCCTTGTAGAAACTCCCGATGAAGCACCTTACGAGCCTCGCCAGGCGGTTGAGCAAGCTCGACCACAAGCGGCGGTAACAAGTATTGCTCCCAAGTCCCCTGCTCCAGCCCCCACTCCAGAACCTAAAAAAGTTGAAAAAACTGGATTGCTAACACGCATTTTCCGCGCACTGTTTGGTGCAACGGAAGAAGCGGAAACCAAAAAGGACAGCAAACCATCCACAACAACTAAAAGCCGTTCTAACCAAGGTACGCAAGGAGATAGAAACAAACGCTCCAAACCACAACGTACGAACAAACACCAAAAGCGCGATCAAGGTGACGAACGCAAACAAGAAAAACCGCGCTCGACACGCAAAACCCGTCGCGAGCAAGCGGAAGCGCAGGTAAAAACTCACGCTCCTCAAGCGAAGAAAAAAGCGCCGCAATCCGAAGAGCGCAGTGAAACCAAGCGTAAAGCGACCGTTGAAGTTGCACCTGAGAAGAAAGTTCCCGAAGTAAAAGAGCGCAAACGTACACGCAATGAAAACAAGCGTCGAAACGGTAAACTTCGTGATGAAGCAGAACTAGCAAAACAAGAAAACGCAAAACAAGAAGCTGATGCGAAAGAAGCAGCTCAAATTGAAGCTCAAGAAGGACAACGTTCCGACGCGACGTCTACAGACTCAGCTTCAACTAAAGAAAGAAAACCGCGCAGATCAAGACGCTCTCGTAAATCACCACGAGGTGATGCAGCACCGACGCAAGCAGAAGCTACTCAGCCAGCAACTGAAGAAACCTCTGTCGCTACTGAAACACCTTCTTCTGTTGAAGTTGTAGAGAGCAAGCTAGAAGCGAACACTGCGAAAAAGGAACTTGAGACTACCTCAATTCCTAAAACAGCTGCGAAAGAAGAAACGTCATCAAACGAAGAAGCACCTCAAACTACGCCAATCGTTGACGCGGAACCTGCAAAGGAAACCGCTAGTGATGACACCACTAAAAATGCAGTTGAGAATAGCGCACAACCTGCAAGCGAACCTGTTGCTGAAAGTGAACCAGTAGAGACTACAGATCCTGAAAGCACCTCTTCAGAAGCGGCGAATGCAGAAGACACAAGTGTCAAAACTGAACAGGAAGAGCCTGTAATGGAAGCAGCTCAAACTGAAACTGCACCCACTCCAGACACTGTCGAAGTAAGTTCGACAAACGAGAATCAGCAGACAGCCTCTAACGAGACCTCTTCTGATAACGAACCCGCTGTATCTACCTCCGAGGCAACAACGACAAAAGAGACTAGTACTGAAGAGGCTAACACCGAAGAAACTGATGCCAAAGAGTCTAGTACTCAGGAAAGCATTCTAGAGAAAGCGGATTCCGAAGAGTCTAGTACTCAGGAAAGCATTCTAGAGAAAACGGATTCCGAAGAGAGCTCTTCAGAGCAAAACAACTCAGTTGAAGCAGTGACAGAGACGCCTGATAGCAAGCCCGAAGCACAACCAACGCCAGAGCCCACTGCCGATCAGCCAGAGCCTACGACTCAACGAGCACGCGCCCCAAGACGCGGTCGCGGCAAGCCTGCTCCGAAAGTGACAGAAAAAAGAGCATCAGTAGAGCTACCTGAAGCAATACTCAAACAACAAGAAGAAGCTCGAAAAGCGTTGGAAGAAAAACGAGCAGCGTCGAGTGAACGTCGCGGAAGACGTCAAGGACGAGTAAAAAATGATCCGAGACTATCACGAGGAGAAGACGTACAAGCAACTCCTCCAGAAAGCGCTAGCTCCGGAACAGAGACCGCTGAATAAATTTAGCTATTAGCTCAAAAAAAGCCCGCTGCATGCGGGCTCTTTTTTATCAATCATTAATTTTGGTTAATAACTTTTATTTGGAAAAATGAAAACACTTATAGACCTATCTAGATTCAAAAACTTATCTCTCGCCGGAGATCTATTTGGCGGATTAACAACCGCAATTGTCTCCCTCCCGTTAGCGCTTGCGTTTGGCGTGGCATCTGGCGCCGGAGCAGAGGCAGGGTTATGGGGTGCAATACTGGTCGGCTTATTTGCCTCCATCTTCGGTGGCTCCACATCCCTTATTTCCGAACCGACAGGCCCAATGACGGTTGTCATGACCGCAGTACTAAGCGCAATGATTGCCGCGAACCCAGATCAAGGCGTCGCAATGGCATTTACTGTTGTGATGATGGCAGGGGTATTTCAAATTTGCCTAGGTGCATTGAAGCTGGGTAAGTACATCACACTTATGCCTTATAGTGTCATATCTGGCTTTATGTCTGGCATCGGGGTGATATTAATTATCCTTCAACTTGCTCCATTTTTAGGTCAACCCACCCCTCCTGGTGGTGTAACAGGAACACTTTCGGCGCTACCAAACCTATTGCTGAACATTTCATTTTCTGAACTTTTTCTTGGACTAGTCACCCTTGGAATTTTGTTTTACCTACCGAAGCAATGGAGAAGGCGCATCCCTCCTCAACTCGTTGCGCTTGTTGCCGTCACCTTGCTATCGATCATCATTTTCTCTGATGATGGCGTGCGACGTATAGGCGCAATTCCATCCGGTCTGCCTGATTTTCACATCCCAACATTCACGTTCGACCAGATGATGACCATGGTATTAAATGCACTTGTTTTAGGTACATTAGGGTGCATAGATACCCTACTTACCGCCGTCATTGCAGACAGCCTAACAAGGAACGAGCACGACTCTAATCGCGAACTTATTGGGCAAGGTATCGCTAACACCCTTTCTGGCTTTTGCGGCGGTTTACCTGGCGCTGGCGCAACAATGGGCACCGTCGTCAACGTTCAATCCGGAGGAAAGTCTCCTCTTGCAGGCATTACAAGAGCACTCATCCTACTAACAGTTGTTTTAGGCGCCTCGTCGTTAACACAAATGATACCGATGGCCGTCTTAGCTGGCATTTCACTATATGTTGGCATAAATATACTGGATTGGAGCTTCATACAACGAGCACATAAAGTCGCATTAAGCCCAACGATCATTATGTATGGCGTAATGGCCCTAACAATATTTGTTGATCTGATGGTTGCTGTCGGCATTGGCGTTTTTATTGCTAACATTTTAACCATCGAAAAACTAAGTCGATTACAAGAGACAAATGTTAAAGCCATCAGCGATGCAGACGATGGAGTCCCCCTTAAGGACGATGAAAGAGCGCTGCTCGACAGTGCGAAAGGAAAAGTTTTGTTCTTTTACCTGTCTGGCCCAATGATCTTCGGAGTTAGTAAAGCAATTGCGCGACAGCATAACAGAATCAACGAATACGAAGCGGTTGTGATCGATTTAAGCGCCGTTCCGATGATGGATTTAACAATTGGATTAGCATTGGAAAACGCCATTATTGATGCGGTCGATGCAGGCTGCGCGGTGTATATTTTTAGTCCAAACGGACAGACTACAGAACGCTTGGAAAAACTTGGAGTCATGGCGCGATTACCCAATGAAACATTCTGCGACACACGAATAAATGCATTAACGTCTGCCGTTACCTCAATTAACCTAGAAACAAGTTCCGAAAAAGAAGCTCAAGGATAGAGAAAAACACGAGAACAGAAAGAAACACAAGAATAGAAAGAAACGCTGTAGACCGAAGACAGCCTAGAGGCTCTTAAGAAAGTACAGTGGTGTGGAAGTTTAAATGGCACTTTCCCATCACTGCGCTTTGATCGTCGCACCACCTATGCAGAGACTTTAAATCCCCTTCATCACCTGACGAGTGAAGCGTAACGCCTCCTATCGGCAGACCCTCATCAGAAATGCAATCAATGCATATTTCCTGCTCAAGGCGTCTAATTAACTGGTTTGATACACTACTACTAGGCTCTAAAATTTCAACGCCGTGCAAGCTTCCCTCAAATCGATCTCTAACCAGCGGGTAGTGAGTACAAGCAAGAACCAAGACATCAGGGCGAAATACGGTTACTTCACTGCATATACGCTCAATCTCTTTGCATAAAGCACTCTCAGAACGAGAATCAGCACTGTCGATTAACCGAGCTAAATCGGCACTCGAAATCAACTGAACCTGCTTATCATTTTTCCAAAGAGATATTAGCGCCTGCAAACGATTACTGCCAATCGTTACAGGCGTTGCCAATACTGAAACACGACTGACATTCGGATTAACTAACGCAGGCTTAACCGCTGGCTCCACCCCAACCACAGGAATTGATACAGCGCGCCTTAAGGCGTCAATCCCTTCAACCGTTGCCGTATTACAAGCTAAGACAATCGCATGGACAGGCTCAGACAAAGCCTCCAAATAGCGTCCAATCTGAACCAATCTAGATTTTAAAAATTCTGACGATTTTTCCCCATAAGGAGAGAAGCAGCTATCTGCGTAATAATGCAGATTCAACTCTGGCGATTGTCGACGAATGGTATTCAATACGGACAGTCCGCCTGACCCTGAATCAATAATGGCGACATTGTATTTCATGGCGAATCACCGAGAAGTACTGGTTCGCGCTCCAATGTCACACCAAACATATCGTGGACAGACTGAATAATTGTTTTTTCTAGGCGACGCAACTCGGTCGCTTTTTCATCACCTAAATTAACCAGAACCAATGCTTGTTTTTCATAAACACCAACATTGCCCACCTTAACCCCTTTCCACCCCGCCTTCTCGTTCAACCAGCCAGCTGCCAACTTCCAGCCACCTTCTACTTTAAAGCTAACCAAGTCTTCAAATTCGGCCACCAGCCTTTCTCTCGTTGCCTCGCTGACCACAGGGTTCTTAAAGAAACTGCCAGAATTGGGGATATCAACAGGGTTAGGTAATTTAGAACGCCTAATATCACACACCTTATGATACACATCGTCAAAACCAGAAGACTCAGACAGCACCTTAGCAAGCCCCCCATAACCTAGTTTTAGTTCAGATAGAGAACTCAGTCTCAAATGGATACGCGTAATAATATACTTAGATGACCACTTTCTCTTAAAATGACTTTCTCGATAAGCAAAGCCACACTGATAGGCATTTATTGTTTCAATCTTCATAGATTCTCTATTGAGCGCCTCAACACTCATTAGAACATCTTTAATTTCGACGCCGTAAGCACCAATGTTTTGCACTGGAGCAGCACCACAGGTCCCTGGAATTAAACCAAGATTCTCTATTCCACCAAACCCGCGTGAAACACTGTCTTCAACACACTCATCCCACACTTCTCCAGCCCCGAAGACAACGTCGACGTCAGCAGCATTCTGAGAGTATTCTCGCCCCATGATTCGATTTAGAATAACTAAACCTTTTATATTTCCATGAATTAGCAGATTACTTCCACCGCCAATCACCGTGACATCAAGACACTCTTTCTTTGCAAACTGAACTAAGAAAATCAGAGCGTCTATCGTATCAGCTACGGCAAATCGCTCAGCGGCATAATCAAAAGCAAAGGTGTTATAGGGTTTCAAACTGATATTTGAATAAATATGGGGCATATTACTTAGCTTGCAGAATAAATAGAGTCGAAAAATGACTCTGCGATCTCAGTTAAATGAAGTCTCATTGAGTGAAAAGAAGAGTCATCACCATAATACGGGTCTTCAACTTCGCCCAACCTGACATACTCGGCGAACTCACCAAACATAACCACCTGAGCCGACGCATCATCAGGCATGATCACTTTTAGATTTTGCAAATTTGACGCATCCATAGCCAAAATCCAATCATACTGATAGAAGTCCGCTTCAACGACCTGCCTCGCTCTTTGCTGTGACAAATCGATCCCGACGCTACGTAACTCGTTAATCGACCGTCTATCTGGCGATTTACCTATATGATAAGCTGCTGTACCCGCAGAATCGACGGTCACATTAATGCCACGCTCTTGAGCAAAATTTTCAATAATCCCTTGTGCTGCTGGAGATCGACAAATATTTCCTAAGCAAACAGTTAGCAGCTTCATCTTATTTCTCTTCTGTATTTAAGCGCTCGTCATTCGTTAGGGTGCGAGCTTCCGTTTCCAAAAGGACAGGAATACCATCTCGAATTGGGTAGGCCATACCGCCTACTTTGCTAATCAACTCTGTCCCTTCCGCATTTAAAGACAAGGGTGCTTTCGTCACAGGGCATACCAAGATATCTAATAAGGCCTTATTCATTACTTTTCTCTCTTACAACATTGTTTAAACGGCCAAGCAACGCCGTTTTAAATTGATCTGTTAGCTCCAGTGATACAGGCATGTACCACCAATCACTTTCTTCGTCAGCGATAAAAGCACACTTTACCGCATCTTTTTCCGTCATGATTACTCGATCATCAGGAAGGTCCGCCTTCTTATAATGATGATGGTCAGGAAACCAAGTGCATTTAGAGTCCATTTTTAAGCCCGATTCGATTAGAGTCTGCAAAAATCGACTGGGATTTCCAATCCCTGCCACAACGTGCCACATTCCTTGCGTTAATTGCGACAATGACATTTTTTTCGTTGGAACTTTGACTGACCTTAACTCCGTTAAACTAAGTTCACCGTGATAAACATCCACTCTGCTTAAAATCGAATCCATATTAAAGGTAGGACGCCCAACGCTAAAAATAAAATCGACATAATTAAGTCGATCAACGCTTTCTCTTAGCGGACCAACAGGGAGTAAAAAGCCATTACCAACCCCTCGCGAAGCATCAATCATCGCTATTTCGATGTCACGATCTAGACTATAGTGCTGCATCCCATCATCACTAACAATAACATCGACATCAGACGTAGACTCCAAGAGCTTCACAGCCTCTATACGGCGCTTACATACACAAACGGGAACACCAGTGCGTTTAGCCAGCATAACTGGTTCGTCGCCCACCTCTTGCGCCGAGGATTTCTCGGTTACTAAAGCTGGCCGCTCATTGTTTCCTCCATGACCTCTCGACACGATGGCAGGAGAAAAGCCCTTTTCTTTAAGTAGCTGACACAATGCAACGACCATCGGTGACTTACCTGTTCCGCCGACAGTAATATTTCCGACGACGATGACAGGCAGAGAGGATCGATATACTCCCTTCTTATTAACAAAATCAGTGCGCTTTCTATAAGTAATATATTTAACGATAGGTAACAGAGGTGCAAACAACCAAGTAACACCGATTTTCTTTCTATACCATGAATCAGTAATTTTTTTTTCCAAACTCACTGCTCTTCTCTTTCCGCAGTATGTGCAATCTTATAAATTCCTAGTTGAGACGCTGCGTCGTATACTCGTAGTACGAGCTCATAAGGCGCTTGAGCATCTGCCGTAATAACCAGCGGCATATCATCTGTTTTTTCGTTCGCGGTCTCTTTTATACCTTGAACCAATGTAGATACCTGTTCATTTACAAGTGTCTGTCCATTAATGACATACTGCCCGTCAGAGGTAATAGTAATTTCAATAGGATCTTGAGCATTTAACGAAGGAGCGTCACTCGACGCACTCGGTAGATCGATAGTGAGTTCCGTACTTTGTTTAAACGTTGTACTCACCATAAAAAAGATTAACAGAAGAAACACCACATCAATAAGAGGTGTTAGGTTTATTTGTACGTCCTCGATTTTTTGGCGACGAAATTTCATTGGGAGCCTCTAGTTCAGATTCTCTTTAATTCGAATCTCGATCGCCTTGAAGTGCGTCGATCAGTTTGGACGACTGTTGCTCCATGGAAACAACAAGTTCATCTATTTTCCGGCTAAAAAATCGGTGAAATATGATGGCAGGAATAGCAATACCCAATCCAGCGGCGGTCGTCAACAAGGCTTCAGAAATCCCGCCAGCTAACAAAGACGTATTTCCAGCTCCCTCTTCCATCAACACAGAAAAGACTTTAATCATGCCAACAACGGTTCCTAACAAACCTAATAAAGGAGAAATTGCCGCGATTGTTCCAAGCGTACTCATGAACCTTTCTAACTCATGTATGACATGAGAAGCAGCATCTTGAACTGAGTCTTTCATAACACGCCGACCATGCTTAGAACTCAGCAGTCCAGCAGCCAAAATAGAGCTCAATCCGGTGTGTTGCTGCATATTTCGGATATATTCCAAGCTCATGCGATCTTCTCTTAAACGAGCCATAACTTCCGACAGTTGATTTTTCGGCACGACTCTTGAACGACGCAAAGTCCAAAATCGCTCTATCACAATGGCCAGTGTTAAAATTGAGCAGCCCAATAAAGGCCACATAAACACACCACCTGTTTGAATAAACTCCAGCACAACACCTCCTATTACAGACGCTCCAAATTTAACACACTATTCAGTTCAGCAACACGCATACAATACAATGATTTCAATATAAAATTTATTTCTGAACAAGAGCTTGATCTTATCGACGTTTGCTCACTATCAGAGCTAAAGTAGAGCCTTTCATTAACTGGAACCTCCAATACATTCACCTTCAACGCTGACAACGTTTTGGATATATTCTCTTTTAATGGGCCCGTCGCAACTAGCCAATCCGCGTCACTTGAAAATATATCCTCTATAGAAAAAAGCCGTTGGTCAATGAGAATACCTAATGTTGAACTATATTGCTGTTGATTGGAGTTCAGACCCTCCAGCTTAGAAATTGCTTGATCATATTGAAGGGCCATCGGATACATTTGATCCCCCATTTTTTCATATAGATCGCCATACTTATTATACAGCACAACACCTTCATGGACGTATTCTTGGTAGTTTGGCGTAAACATCAATAACAGCAAGAAAAGCTGAAACAAGACGATTCGCCTAAGCGAATAAAAGACAAGGCAGCACAGAGCGACGAGCACTAGCAGTAATTTCTTTAACGCTAGTCCAGATAAGATCACACCCATAGAAACACCGTTTAACGCGACACTCTCTAGCAACCAAATTAGCCAACTAAAAATTGGATCGACCAGCAAATACAAATCACAATCAAAAGCACCCCAAAAAAAGCTCGCTACAACAGATACAGGAAACCAGAATAGGCCAACGATAGGCAACATTATTATGTTAACGACTGGCATCAGCGCATTTATATTGGCTTGCCACCCAAAGACTAGGACCAACGAACATAACGACAACATGTACTGGGCGCTCAAGACCCTCGAGCGCGACGAAGCAGACGAAATTGCTATTAGCACAAACACCATTCCATACGACAGCCAAAAACCCGGAGCAACCAATTGAAAAGGCGCAAATATCAGCATAACAATCATGGAAACAACTAGAACGACAGAACTTCCAACCCGCGCCCCCATAATTCGCACAGCAAAGTAAAGCAATGCCATCAGCACTGATCTCTTTACAGGGTCTCCCCACCCAACAAGATTACCGTAATAGAAAGCGAGTGCGGAACATACACAGACCCTCAAAACGAGAATATCTGTTATATAGCGTAAAACAAACTTCGGTAAGCAGTGCCATATCACAACCGACAACCACCACCCTAAAAATACGACAAACCCAACATGCATACCAGATACAACAAAGAGATGTGAAAGACCAAGCTCTCGAATCACCCATACATCATATTGAGAAAGTAGGGATTTTTCACCGAACACTAACGCCTGACTAACTCGCCATGAGGCATATCGCTCAAAATAGCGATATGCCTCAACATTCACCTTTGAGGTAAGCGACAAATGCGTTGTAAAAACACCTGATTCACGCGAGTCAACGACAAAAGCTGCGCCACTGCCATGCTGAAAAGCTAATCTTTGATAATAGCCTCCAAACGCATCAGCCCAATACTGCTGATCTATCGAAACACCTAAAACATCGTCGTTAATCGTGTCGGTTAAAGCAGGAGAAACAGCCATGTTGGAGCATTTGGAATACACGTGTTTTTGACGAGTACGCTTATCCACCAAAAGAACGTTCACCCCATACATACGACCAGTCTCATCATAGTAACAATTCTCTGCCACACTGATTTGAATAGAATCAAGCGGATCGCCTTCAAAGTCTTGCTTTAAAGAGTACGTATTGTGGAAAGACAGGAGCAACATCAATAAAAAAACGAATATTACCCACAGATATCTATATGTGCCGATTAGATAGAGACATAGCAAGATGATACAAGTAGAATACAGCCCAATTAGATTATGTGGCACTAAAATTCCACTCACTAACACTATAAGGTTAATGATTAGCAAACGGACCTCCTTATCCTGAATATTGCTAAACGTTTTACACGTCTATTATGCCAAAGCGCTTTTTACAAAAATACATCCCACGCCCCGAAAAATTACGCGAAAACAAAGCGTTAAAGATCCTAGGCTCCAAAGTCTACGAGCCTGACCTCTGGCATATGAACAGAAAATCCATAGCAAAAGCATGCTGGAATGGACTATTCTGGGCGGCTATTCCGATGCCCCTGCAAATGTTAGCAGCTGCTCTTCTTGCCATACCGCTACGCGCAAATATTCCTTTATCCATCGCAATGGTTTGGATCACAAACCCAATCACAATGCCGTTTGTGTTTTATTTCAATTACCTAATTGGCAGTCTGTTCGTTGGAGACGACAGTGATCGAGACTTCCACCTATCCGTTGAATGGATTTGGGCAAAGATCGAACACATATGGCTACCACTTTACACTGGGTCGGTCATTGTCGGCATGGTTGTCGGACTTTTGTCCTATATCGCAGTACTCGTATTATGGCGAATGCACGTTATCAAGCGATGGAAAAATAGAAAGCAAAACAGAAAAAAGAAATCGTAGGCCTAGTCCAAGAAAACCAGACAAAATAAAAAGAGAGCATCCGCTCTCTTTTTATTTACTCAGCCTTTTTATCCAATCAAAGACTCTATATCAAATTTCATTCAATTCGCCATTTGATAGTCGATATGCACCATCCATCCAACTCAACATTCGCTCATCATGGGTCACCACAATAAAAGCCATCCCCAACTCCTCTTTTAGCTCCCCAATAAGGGCCTGAATTTCTTTCGATGTCGTTTCATCCAAGTTGCCAGTAGGCTCATCCATAAGAACGCACGCGGGCTGCGTAACCAACGCTCTCGCAATGGCAATACGCTGCCTTTCTCCGCCGGATAACTGACCCGGGCGATGACCAGATCTATCTGCCAATCCAACGCGTCCTATTACCTCTAGCGCTTTATCCCTTGCTAAAGAAGACTTCATACCGCTAATATTCAACGGCATCATAACGTTCTCAAGCGCACTGAACTCTGGTAACAAATGATGGAATTGATAGACAAAACCCATTGAAGTATTGCGTAATTTCGAACGTTTAGCGTCTTTTAATGAATACCAGGAGGTACCCTCAATGCGCACTTCACCGTCAGTAGGTGAATCTAAGCCAGCTAATAAATTCAATAACGTTGTCTTCCCTGAACCAGAAGAACCCACGATGGCAAAAGCTTGACCAGATTCTATCGAAAAATTAATCCCCTGAAGTACATCAACCTCTCTCTTGCCATCAAGATAAGTTTTAGACAAGTTAGCACATTCCAATACCGCATTATTCATAACGCAATGCCTCCGCAGGTTCAACTTTAGATGCACGCCAAGCTGGATAAAGAGTGGCTACGACAGTCATAATAAAGGCAGCTCCAACTATTAGCTGCACGTCGCTCCACTGAAGTTCTGATGGTAGGTAGTTGATAAAATAAACATCGCTATTTAAAAATTTGGTACCCATTAGCCCTTCGACCCATGCAATCACACCACTAACATTCAAAGCGGCAGCAACCCCCAGAACCAATCCAATCACGGTTCCCAAGCAACCTATAAAGACCCCCTGAACCACAAACACTTGCATTATTTGCCCAGATGTTAAACCCATAGTACGCAGAATGGCTATGTCACTTTGCTTGTCCGTCACGACCATTACTAGTGTCGATACAATATTAAACGCAGCAACTGCAACAATTAGAGTCAGCAATAGACCGATCATTGTCTTTTCCATCTGAATAGCTTGAAACAAATTACCGTGGGTTCGAGTCCAGTCACTTATACGATTTTGTCCCGGCACCGCTCGTGCAATGTCCCAAATCTTAGTTGGCGCATCAAATAGATTTTCAAAGCTAATTCTTAAGGCCTCTACTTTTCCAGCAGGGTAACGCTTCAACTTAGCCGCACCTGCAATATTGATATACGCTAACGAGCTGTCTAATTCGGCTCCGACAGAAAAAGTACCCACGACAGTAAACCGCTTTAACGTTGGCGTCACGCCTGCAATCGAAACATTGGCCTTTGGCAACAACGCCGTCACTTTATCACCGACTGACACGCCCAACATTCTGGCCAATTGGGCCCCAAGCACAATCCCAAAATGCTTCTCGTTAAGCGCACTAAGCGAGCCGGACTTCATATTTTCATCCAGTATAGAAATTTTTGCCTCCATGTCCGGATCAATTCCATTTAACAAGGCCCCATGTACGCCGCGCGTAGACTGGAACATCACCTGCGCTTGAGTATGCGGAGCAACACCAACAACGCCAGGCATCTTGCTGACCATTTCAGCAGTACTTTTCCAATCCGTTAACGTTGGGTCTCCCCAAACGGTTGCATGAGGTACCATACCAAGAATGCGCTGACGTAACTCTCTATCAAAGCCATTCATCACGGACAATACAGTGATTAATACTGCAACACCGAGTGCCAACCCAGCGATCGAAGAAAAACTAATAAAGGAAATGAAGTGATTTTTACGCTTTGCTCGCGCGTATCTAAGTCCAATTTTTACGGGTAGCAAGTTCAATTAAATATTCCAATTTCTTAAATAAAGGCGATTGTTAGGACACTTAGAGAATGTATAAGTTGCAAGAAACCATTCAAACAAAGCAAATCAATCTACTCTCTAAAACAAAAAGGGGCTTTATAGCCCCTTTTTTAAAACACATAATGTTACGCGTCGAAATCAATTCCAATACGACGGCCCACATCTTCATAAGCTTCAATAACACCACCTAACCCTTGGCGGAATCGATCTTTATCAAGCTTTTCGTTTGTTTTCGCATCCCACAAGCGGCAACCGTCAGGAGAGAACTCATCCCCCAACACCACTTTGCCATCAAATATGCCGAACTCTAACTTGTAATCAACGAGCGTCATACCACCTTCAGCAAACAATGCCTTCAAGACATCATTAACTTTATAGGTGAGTGTTTTTGCTTCTGCAAGGTGAGTGGCCTCAGCCCAACCAAATGATTCTACGTGAGATTCATTGATCATTGGATCACCCAACTCGTCGTTCTTAAGAAACAACTCGAATGTTGGTGGTGTTAGCTTAGCACCCTCTTCCACCCCTAGACGACGGCATAGACTTCCTGCTGCGACATTTCGTACAACGCACTCAACAGGCATCATGTCCAAGCGCTTCACTAGGGACTCATTGTCACTCAGCAAGGACTCAAAATGCGTTGGAATACCCGCATCTTCTAACTTTTGCATTATAAAAGCATTAAACTTGTTGTTTACCATGCCTTTTCGATTCAGCTGCTCAACCTTTTTGCCATCAAAAGCAGACGTATCATCGCGGAATACGAGAACCATTTTGTCAGGATCATCCGTACGAAATACAGATTTTGCCTTACCTGCATATAGCTCTTGTCGTTTTTCCATTGGAGGGTCTCCGATTATTTCTTTGAGGGGTAATTATTTTTCCGATAGCAATGTAAGCAATCGGTATGAAACAAGTAGTGGATGTTTTGCTGCCGAAGAATCAACCTCCAACAATACACCAGACGGTTGCTGAACAAGCTTAAAGGGATACTCCCTTTCTTGCCATGTCACGTCATCAAGGTCTTTGCGCCTAACATTGAACCACTTCACTTGGGCGTCTTCCCCAAGAAGAGAAGAACTAAATGGAACAATATCACCTACTTTGGCAATTTGCTCAGGCGGAACGACAGAAAGCATTTGGCCATTATTATCGATAAAAAGCTTAGGGTTGGATTCTATCTTCTCTTTAAGTTGGGCAGCCTGAATACCACTACCTAAGTACAATGCTAGACTTCCGTTCAAAGCAGACCAAATAGAATACGGACGCAATTCTTTATTTTCCCGTTCAGACAAAATAACCGAACTTGTATCTAGGTTTTGACCAAGACTTCGCCAGAAGGCTAAAGCCTGTTCTCCCGTATCAAGATCAGCAAATGGAGACTGCCAATCGCCTTCGAACTCTTCGCCTTTCTTAAAACGCACAGAAACACTTACTCGCGTTTGACCTGCAATCAAATCATCAGACAGCGCATATTTCCAGACAACAGTGTCTAACGGCAAACGCGTAACCTTACTCCAAAAACGTTTTAACGTACTTACTTCTCTAATGGATCGAGGAGTGGTTGTAATAACACCGTCTATCTCACCCTCTACCGCTTTTTCATCACCATAACGCGCATTTAAATAATTTAGTACCAAACGCTTAGTCGTTGTAACAGGGGCCGGTACACTAAAGACAGCCGTCGACTCTTGTTCACTTAACACTATATTAGCCATTTGAGAGTATACAAAAGGCGCCCTAGGCGCTTCAAACTCAGACGGCTCGCTATAAGATGCTATTCTTGATTCATTTGGTATTTGCAGCTTATCGATTGGTTGCTCACTTCCCTCTGGTAACGCGAGCTTTTTAGAAGAAGCCTGACTACTTTGGTAATCGAGTCCATGATCAGGTAGCACAGAGCAGCCACTCAAAAGCGTGAGAGAAAACGCAGCCGATACAAAAAGGACTTTTTGTTTGCTAAGATTCATTATTTGGCAATTCCCGCCTGAGTTAACGCTTCACGTACGATGTCGTGGTTCTCGTTAGAAAGAACAGTAAGTGGAAGACGAATACCGAAATCACACAAACCTAATTCCGCACAGGCCCACTTAACTGGGATAGGATTAGACTCTACAAATAGTTTTTCGTGAAGAATCGAAACGGATTGATCAATTTTTTCTGCTGTATTTTTATCACCAGCAATGGCTGCTTCTGCTGCTTGAGCAACCTGCTTAGGAGCAACGTTAGCGGTTACCGAAATATTTCCTTTACCTCCTAACAACATCAAACCTACCGCAGTTGGGTCATCACCCGAATAGACAGCAAAATCAGATGGAGCAGCCTCAATCAATTCTTTAGCACGAGATAGATCCCCAGTAGCGTCCTTAATTCCGACGATATTAGCAATGCCGGTAAGTCTCAAAACCGTTCCATTAGACATATCGCAAGCGGTACGTCCAGGGACATTGTATAAAATTTGGGGAATGTCGACAGCCTCTGCAATCGCTTTAAAATGCTGATATAAACCTTCTTGTGTCGGCTTATTGTAATAAGGAGTCACCAGCAAACAAGCATCGGCTCCAGCTTGTTTCGCTCGTTGAGTTAAATCAATCGCTTCGTGAGTGGAGTTAGCGCCCGTTCCTGCAATAACAGGAACACGACCTTTCACCGTTTCAACAACCTGTCGAATCACATCTGCATGCTCTTCATAGGTTAATGTTGCGGACTCTCCAGTCGTACCGACCGCCACTATGCCGTGCGTACCGGCTTCCAAATGAAACTCAATAAGTTCATCTAGCTTTTGCTTATCAACATCGCCATTTGACTTCATCGGGGTGATAAGCGCAACTAAACTACCTGTGATCATTTCAAGACTCCAATTAAAATTTTAAGCGTGCTAATAGTACCGTCGTGCTTAGGTGGAAACAACACGAGTTTAGCTTTAAGTGCGGTAATTTTATCAGTACGGCCTAGTGAAAAACACTCATCAGGTGAATTTTTCACACTGACACTCAAAACAAAACTAAAATCTTCAATATTTCGTATAAATTTTGCTTTATTCTACGGCGCTCTGAATCTGGTAGAATACTGAAACTATTATAAATTTAGATTTTAAGGAGAGGCACAATGAGCCTAAATATTGGAGATATCGCCCCACACTTTACGTCGAAAGATCAAGAAGGAAGCGACATTTCATTGTCCGATTTTAGTGGCAAAAAAGTCGTCTTGTATTTCTACCCAAAAGACTCTACTCCTGGCTGCACCGCTCAAGCATGCAACCTTCGAGATAATTACCAAGCGCTTCTAGATCAAGACTACGTTGTACTCGGCGTAAGCACAGACACAGAAAAACGCCACCAAAATTTCATCAAAAAAAATGAGCTTCCTTTCCCCCTCATTGCGGACGTAGAAAAAGAAGTTCACGAGCTGTATGACACATGGCAACTGAAGAAATTTATGGGAAAAGAATACATGGGGACCGTTAGGACAACATTTATTATTGATGAACAGGGAAAAATTGAGGACATCATTACTAAAGTAAAAACAAAAGATCACACTGCACAGATCCTAAAATAATAGTCCGACCTCAACCTCTAACCAGCCTAAAAACTGATTAGAGGTTGATAAAGCGCAAGTGTTCTAGCGACGAGCAGTCCTTACCTATCAACGACTATATTGCCGATATTCTTGACTATCTGGCCACGCATTAATAATCGCCTTAACCAACGTTGCCAACGGAATAGCGAAGAAAATCCCCCAAAAGCCCCAAATACCGCCGAAAAACAAAACAGCGACGATAATAGCCAACGGATGTAAGTTTACCGCCTCTGAAAAAAGCAATGGCACCAAGACATTTCCGTCCAGCGCCTGTACCACTAAATACGCGCCAAATACATACCAAAATTCGTTACTAGTACCGTGCTGATAGAATGCGACCAATACAACCGGCACCGTCACTGCCGCCGCGCCAATATAAGGAATTAAAACCGACAGACCTACTAATAGCGCAAGTAATTCAGCATAGCGCAAGCCAAGAAACCAAAACACGATATAAGAGACCACACCTACAACAAGCATTTCAATTACTTTTCCGCGTACATAGTTCGCTATTTGATCGTTCATCTCGTGAGCAATATTCCTCATCATGCTTCGCTCATGAGGAAGCCAAGAGGTCAAATACGCCACTATTTTTTTCTGATCTTTTAGTAAAAAAAACATCACCAAGGGCACAAGTACCAAATAAATGGCAAGAGAAAATAACGAGGGAATACTTGATAGCGAAAATGAAACAACCCACTGACCTAATCCAGCCAGCTCATTCGTCACAGTATTGATCACCTCTTGAATAGCCGACTCGCTTACATACGCCGAATTTTGTTTTGCCAATGCCTCCAAAAATATCTGTAGATCCAAAAACATCCGAGGAAGGTCATTCACAAACCTAACCGCCTGCCGCCAAATAATAGGAACCATAACACCGATAAATAACGAGCAGCTAGACACAAATAAAACGAACACAATAGACACAGAGAGGTTGTGCCCAAGCCCAACTTTTTTTAGCCTAGTCACCCCGCCTTGAAGCAAAAAAGCCAAGACAACCGCAATGAGAACGGGCGCTAAAATACCCCCCCAAAACGCAAGCACTAAAATACATGCAGTCAAAAGAAGCATGAAGACCACAACTTCTTCATTAGAAAGGTATCTTTTGATCAATGAATCGACAATTTTAAACATAAAACTAAACACTACCTTTCTTTATTACGAACATAAATATCCCGTCAATTGTTTTACTATCTTCCAATATATACTCGGATATTTCTATGTATTTTGGGATATCTTTCATTGATCCTTCATCTGATGCTAGAACACATAAGCGGCCTTCCACGTCCATTTTTGCAAGCGCCATTTTCGTTTTTAGCAATGGCATTGGGCATCTATCTTCTAAAGCATCGACGAATACGTCATACTCCGTCTTATCAATAGGTAACATTTACACACCTTGTTATCATTTTAGTCCTTAGCCGAATACACTACACGATGCAACGACTCAAAAATACTGTAAACATTCTATTGGCATTGATCAGTCTCACAACAGTGCTCTCATCAAGCTCTTGGGCAACAACAAACATTCCGGATCTCGAAGCAATCAAAGATGAGCGAAGCCTTTCTAACCCTTCCTATGTGTTAGGGCAATATTGGTTTAGGCAATACAATGGCAGCAACGCACTCATCGATTTTCCACCTGCTTATGAATTCTTACGCAACGCCGTTAGCAAACTCGCCTCTTACAGTGATCTATACAACAAAAATGTTGAACTTGCTTTATTGAACAGCAGTCAATCCAACGCCTTTGTAATCCCCGGAAATCATCTATTTATATACAGCGATATACTATCTCTGATTAAAGAGGAAGACGAGCTTTTCGCTTTACTTGCCCATGAATTGTCCCACTTAGAGCTAAGGCATTACGAACGCAGACTTCAAAATGCAGAACAAGAAAAGAAAAAACTACTCATGCTGCTTGCCGCTGGTGTCGCGGCCGCCATTATGACAGATGACTCAGAAACCACATCCGCATTATGGATCGGCGGAATCGCAAACCAAACAACCAACCAACTCGCTTACTCTAGAGAAAATGAACAAGAAGCAGATAGGAACGGTAGACAGCTATTAAATCAAGCAGGCATTAGTAGTGATGCAATGACAAAGCTTTTTAATGAATTTCTAAAGAAGACACTAGGAGGTAACTCTTTAGAGTTTCTATCGACGCATCCACTCCCGAAAACAAGACTAAGCGACTCAATAACCGGTAAAACCTTGCCAAAAACAAAAACATCTCTTGAGGCATCAACGTTACATACCTCATCAAATTTTGGCTTTTTTAGAGCGACACTCATTGGCTACAGAGCACTCTTAGACGACAGGCCAAATTACTACATTAACAGCCAACAACTTAGTACTGATGAGGCTCTTTTCGCAACAGCCATTGTCAACTACCAATCAGAAACACCAGAGAAAGCAATTCAGACACTCAAAAAGATGACGAGCATTAATCGATTCAGCGATTACTTACTCGCTCTGTCATACATAAAAAACAATGCTATTAGCGAAGCAACAAGCATCCTAAATAAACGCCTCGATCTAGCACCAGGTGACGCGATATTTAAGCCTCTCCTAGCTCAAATAGAAGGCAACCACTATCTGCCCTACTCAATTGATGAACTTCAGTACGAGCTACGACTAAAATTAAAAACCAACATACAAATTGCTATCAAACGCGGCGACAACGCATCTGCCCTATTGTATAAAGCGTTTCTAGAATTTAATAAGGGTAAAAACAACATTGGACAGGTACTTCTAGACAGAGCGAAAAAACAAGGCGCGGACAACGCTAAAGCAATGAAGTTAGCAGACTTCTTTCAACGCATTATTGAAGCTGAGCAATTATTAGACATTGGCCCATAATCGAAGCTACGTGTTTGATAATTTTTTCAAGCAAAGTCATCTTAAATCACCCTTATAGACCTCGCATACAAAAAAGCTCCAACTAAATAAATAGTAGGAGCTAATTTTTTTACGGCGTTTTGATTCTTTAGAGCAATTTACGCAACATTAAAATCCAACATTCGTTGCAAAGGAATCAACGCCTTATGACGAGTTTGCTCATCTACAAAAACTTCTCCGTCATTATTTTTCAGTGCGTCCCGCAACATTTCCAAGCTATTTAACGCCATCCAAGGACAATGCGCACAACTACGACAAGTCGCACCGGAGCCCGCTGTAGGAGCCTCTACAAAACGTTTTTCAGGAGATGCTTGACGCATCTTATAGAAAATCCCTCGATCTGTTGCCACAATAAATGTGCTATTACTCATACTCTTAGAAGCATTAAGTAATTGAGAAGTTGAACCTACGACATCTGCGATTTCTACAACTGACTCCGGAGATTCCGGATGCACGAGAATCGCCGCATCAGGATAGACCGTTTTCAAATCCAGCACGCCTTTGGCTTTGAACTCTTCATGCACAATACACGCACCGTCCCAAAGGACCATATCAGCGCCTGTTTGCTTCTGTACATAGCCACCAAGATGCTGATCTGGCGCCCAAATGATTTTTTCACCTTGATCGTGAAGGTATTCAACAACATCGAGAGCAATCGAGGATGTAACCACCCAGTCCGCCCTTGCTTTAACCGCTGCGGAAGTGTTCGCATAGACAACGACTTTTCTATCAGGGTACTGGTCGCAAAAAGCCGAAAACTCATCAGCAGGACAGCCAATATCGAGAGAACAGGTAGCCTCAAGCGTTGGCATTAGGACTGTCTTTTCAGGACTTAGAATTTTCGCTGTTTCGCCCATGAACTTAACGCCAGCAACCACCAGTGTTTGAGCCGGATGATTTGCTCCGAAACGAGCCATTTCTAGAGAGTCAGCAATAACGCCGCCAGTCTCTTCAGCTAATTCCTGAATAGCGTCATCGGTGTAGTAATGAGCAACGAGAACCGCGTTTTTCTCAACGAGGAGATCTTTAATTTCCTGACGGATTTCTTGGTTATCAAGAGTCGGTTGCAGTAGGTTTTGTTCTGCTTCTGAAAGAAACTTTTGAACGGTCTCTCTCAATGCAACTTTATCAACAGACTGAGACATATTCGCCCCCTTAAAGGACTGCAATTGAAACCGGTGTATATGGTGGGTCGTACTGGATTCGAACCAGTGACCAATTGATTAAAAGTCAACTGCTCTACCAACTGAGCTAACGACCCGCACACCTTTTGAAGGCTATATATAGAGAATAGTTGGTGGGTCGTACTGGATTCGAACCAGTGACCAATTGATTAAAAGTCAACTGCTCTACCAACTGAGCTAACGACCCAACGGGCGCGTATAATACAGCACCCACTGGGAAATGCAAGCCATTATTCCATATTATTTAAGTAGCCCGCAGCAAGTGTGGCCGAATTCGTTCCGGAGAACTGAGAAACAACCTTTTGAAGAAACTGTTTAGCCTCTTCTTTATTGCCAAGCTGGTCATTAACGATACCCAATTTATAAGTCGCATCAGCAACTTTACTATGATTAGGAAATTGCGTTACAACCATATTAAACTCGTTTAAAGCTTCTTCAGGCTTTCCTAGCACAAGCTTTAGTTCGCCAAGCCAATAATGCGCATTACCAGTCAATGTGTTAGACGGATAAACCAAAACAAAATCATCAAATGCTTGAGCCGCTTCTTCAAACTTCTTCTCTCGAATAAGTGCATAAGCAGCCTTATAGGCTCCTTTTGCCTCATCGCTCGGCTCGGTTATAGCCACGACAGGTGTTGTTTCCATCGCATCCGATGACGCACTACCTATATCACTACCGGCTGAGTTAATCGGAGCAGAGGCAACCGAAATTGAGCCGCTCTCTTGCTGAGGTTGAGACTCCGTTTGCGAAACTGAAGCCACCTGAGCCTGAGGCGCTTGACTAGAAGACATAATCAGCGAAATACGCTTATCAAGATCGATATAGCGATCCCTTTGACGCGTCTTCATTTTTTTCAATTCATACTCTTGCTCTTCAACCAAACCTCTCAATTGCTGAACTTCCTGTTGCAATGATTCGAGTTGGAATAATAGATCTGCCGCTGCCGCAGGAGATAAACCTTGAACAGTATTTGCAGATGCAAAAGAGGCAGCCGAAGCTGCCACCAAAGCAATAGAGCGAATGACCGCCTTATTAAACGCCATTATTCGTAACGAACTTCAACGCGACGGTTTAACTGCCAAGACGCATCGTCATGGCCAAATGCTACAGGCACTTCCTCACCAAAGCTTACAGATTCGATCTGAGAAGCTGCAACACCTTGAATAGTTAAGTAACGTGCGACGGCTTTAGCACGACGCTCGCCTAGTGCCATATTGTATTCACGAGTACCACGCTCATCAGCATGACCTTCTAATACAACGCGCGCATCAGGGTTGGCTACTAAGAATTCTGCATGCTTCGCCAACGCTTCACGAGCTTCTGGACGAACAATAGACTTGTCGAAGTCAAAATAGAAAACTGTTTCAACACCAGCAAGCAAGTCAACATCTTGATCTACAGCACTAGCAGAACCTGAATCATCTACAACAACACTTGTGATGCTACCATCTTCACCAGCACCAAAAGATTGATCTGAACCAGCCTCTTGACCCGCAGCATCTGCACTTTGCTCTTCAGTAGCTGATGCAGAATCTTCTGCTACAGTAGATGAAGAATCAGTTTCAGTTGCGTTTGTACTACAGCCCGCGATCCAAGCCGCAGACAAACCGATCACAGCAAACTTACCTAGTTTGTTTACACTCATTATTCGCTCCTTAATGCGCTTTATTTGAAATACGGTGACCAAGCAGGTTCACGTACATCACCATTTGATGATGGTAACTTATATTTCACCAAACCATCAACGGAAACTACAGAAAGTATACCTTTATTTCCTTCTGTTGTTGCGTACATAACCATACTTCCATTAGGTGCGATACTTGGAGACTCATCTAAATAGGTCTGTGTCAAAATAGTCACTCGGCCATTTTTCATATCCTGAAGTGCTATATGATAATTGCCTGAGTCTTTTTGAACCGTCACCAAGTAACGACCATCAGGTGTCATACGAGCACGCGTATTTGAATCCCCCTCAAATGTCACACGCTCGACTTCTTTACTTTTTACATCCAATCGGTAAATCTGAGGATTACCACCCCGATCAGAGGTAAATATAATACCTTTTCCATCCGGCTCCCAGCTTGGTTCCGTATCTATGGCGTAATGATTTGTCATTCTATCTAGCTTTTGAGTCGCTATATCAAGCACATACACCTCTGGATTGTTATCTTTTGATAACACAAGCGCTAACTTTTTACCGTCAGGAGACCAGGCGGGCGCCCCATTCAACCCTTTATATTGCGCAACTTTACTGCGTTTTCCCGTTGCCAACTCTTGAATGAATATATTAGGTCGACGATCTCTAAACATAACATAAGTAATAAAACGTCCATTGCGACTCCATGATGGAGACAATATCGGTTCTTTCGATTCGACGATTACCTGAGCTCGATGACCATCAGCATCCGCCACTTGCAACTTATAATTAGGCGCCGATCGATCGCCTTCAGCTGTGACATATAATATACGAGTACTAAACGCACCCTTTATACCTGTAAGCGCTTGATACACTTTGTCACTAATAAAGTGAGCAGCATCTCTGAAACTTGATGGCGTAACTGAGATAACCTCTTTATTACCAACTCGTTGTTGAGTATTGACGTTTAACAATTCAAATGCAACTTGGTAGTTACCGTTAGATGCATTTAGAACCGCCCCCACCAAAATATATTCAGCCTTTAATATTCGCCAATCCCGATAAAATACATTATCAGAAGAACTTGGCTCACTTAACATTGAAGCTCTCGGAATGGTTTCAAAAACACCACTTCTAAGTAAATCACTCTCGACAATTTGCGCAATATCTTCTGGCAGAGGATTCGCTCCAGAATACTCAAATGGAACCACCGCTATCGGTAAAAGCTGATCAGCCCCACTTGTAATCTCAATCACCAGCTGTGCTCTTACACTTTGCGACGTAATGACCATTACAAACATCAAAAACAACGGCTTAAATAACTTCATTAGTTTCTCAAATCTTGTGGGTTAAATATTAAATCAACTTGACGGAAGTTTCTCTCAAAAATATAAGAATCTAACTCCGACAACTCCTCTATCCGCTCAACTTTTTTAACAGCTGCAATAGCGCTTCGGTCAAAAGCATCATTACCGCTTCTATCCATAATTTGTACATCACGCACCTCTCCTGTTGGAACAAAGAAAATACGCAACTTCACGTTCATATTATTACGCGCACTTGGCGGACGTATCCACGACGCTGTAATTCGTTCATTAATCAAACCACTCAAAGACTGAACCGCTTGCGCTTCGGCAACATCCCGGTCCTTTTGAGCCTGAACCTCTTGCTGTTGACGCTTTTGATCATCACGTTTTTTTCTTGCTTCAGCGGCTTTTTTCGCGGTCTCTTCGCGCTGTCGCGCCAACAATTCCTGCTCAGCTTTTTTCTTTTGTTCAGCTTCTAACTGCTTACGCCGCTCAACCTCTTGACGCTTACGTTTTTCTTCTTTTGCCTTTTCCTGCTCGCGTGCTTTCGCATCAGCGTCCGCTTTCGCCTTATCTCTGGCCTTTTTATCAGCCTCTTCCTTCGCTTTCTGTTTAGCTGCTTGCGCTTTCTTTTTCTCGTCAGCTTTACGTTGCGCTTCTAATTTTTGACGCTGCAACTCTTTATTACGAGCTTGTTCAGCCCGTTTTTGCGCCTCTTCTTGTTTACGCTTTGTTTCGGCCAGTTGCTTTTTCTTTTCAGCAAGCGCTTTTTTCTGGATTGATCGCGCTTTTTCTTTATCTGCTTTTTTCTTCGCTTCGTTCGCTACCTGAATTGCTGCCGCTTTATTTTCAGCTTCTCGCTTTCCAATTATGGTTTGAGAAATATCAATCACGGTAGCTTGGACAATTGCAGGCTTAGGCGCGACTTTGGCCTCCTCTGAAAAGTTAACCGCAAACGCACCACCTACCAATACAACAGCGTGAAGCGCAATCGCAAACACAACTGGCAACGAGTAGTTTTCTTTATCGAGCCATTTCATGTTTTATTCTGGCTCCGTCACCAAACCAACGTTTGGTACTCCCGCCCCTTGAAGTGACACCATCAGGCCTATCACCTCGCCATACGAAACGTTTTTGTCGCCACGCACCAAAACAGGAATATTAGGATTTTGACTAAGTACTTTTTTAACGCGAGTCTGAAGGTCCGCCAGTGATATTGGAGACTGCTCTCCACCAATATCGATAAAGTACTGTCCGCTTTTATCTACGGAGGCAATCAACACATCCGTCTCTTCTTGCTGAATAGGCGCCGCATTAGCGTTAGGTAACTCAACGTCAACACCCTGGGTCAGCATAGGAGCGGTGATCATGAAAATAACCAGCAGAACGAGCATAACGTCTATATAAGGTACAACGTTTATTTCTGCAACTTGCTTGCGATGCGCACGCCGCCTTCTAGTGCGAGCCATTATGCACTTGCCCCCTCGCGAGAATGAACCTTCCTATGGAGAATACTACTAAACTCATCCGAGAAGTTTTCATAACTAGAAGCTAGATTATCGGCACCCGCCGAGAAGCGGTTATAGGCAATGACAGCAGGAATAGCAGCCGCTAGGCCAATAGCCGTGGCAATTAATGCTTCCGCAATACCTGGCGCAACTGTGGCAATAGTCGCTTGCTGAACCTGCGCCAAGCCGATAAAGGAGTGCATGATACCCCACACGGTTCCGAACAAGCCAATGTAAGGGCTAATAGAACCAACCGTCGCCAGAAAAGGAAGGTGCTGGTCTAATTTCTCTTCTTCCTTATACAAGGCAACGCGCATAGAACGCGCTACACCCTCCATAACGGCATCAGGCTCGACACTGGAACCTTGACGCAAGCGGGTAAACTCACGAATCCCCGACGTGAAAATATTCTCAATACCTTCTACTTTTCGCCCATCCGCAGTTAACTGTTTGTACAGCTTACTGAGATCGATCCCAGACCAAAACTGTTCTTCAAATCGATTTCTTACCACCTTTGCCCGCTTTAAAATGCGAACACGTTGAAAAATAACAATCCAAGAAAACAATGACGCTAGCAGTAGTGTCAACATAACCAACTGAACGACAATACTAGCACTGGCAATAAGCCCCCAAATCGACATCTATAACCTCTTACTTAAAATCTTCTGACGGTAACTGATAATTAAAGTGCTCGTAAGCACGCTTTGTGACCTGCCTTCCACGCGGAGTTCTAATCACAAACCCCTGCTGAATTAGAAACGGCTCGATCACATCTTCGATCGTATCTTTATCTTCTCCGACTGCCGCGGCAATACTATCCAAACCTACCGGACGTCCGTCGAACTTCTCTATCATAGTCAATAACATACGTCGATCAAGATGATCGAAACCTTGACTATCTACACTTAACATATCTAGGGCCCGACGAGCAACCTTTTCCCCTACTACTTTTTCGCCGCCCACTTGAGCGACATCCCTCACCCGACGCAACAATCGGTTGGCAATACGCGGTGTACCGCGAGATCGTCTTGCCACCTCAAAGCAACCACTTTCATCCAGAACAACGCCCATTTTGCTAGCAGAACGACCAACAATAGTCGTCAACGATTGGACATCATAAAACTCCAAACGTTGCACTATTCCAAATCGATCTCTTAAAGGAGAGGTAAGCAGGCCGGCACGAGTTGTGGCACCGACTAAAGTAAACGGAGGAATTTCGATTTTTATAGAACGAGCTGCAGGCCCCTCACCAATCATAATATCTAACTGATAGTCTTCCATTGCGGGATAAAGAACCTCTTCAATAGCAGGACTAAGACGATGAATTTCGTCAATAAATAATACATCACCATCTTCGAGATTAGTAAGCAGTGCCGCCAAATCGCCTGCCCTCTCTAAAACCGGTCCCGACGTTGTTTTTATGTCCGCTCCCATCTCATTTGCGACAATATTAGCAAGCGTCGTTTTACCCAACCCTGGTGGTCCGAAAATTAAGGTATGGTCAAGCGGCTCCGAACGTTGACGCGCCGCTTGAATAAAAATTTCCATTTGTTCTCGAACAATGGGCTGACCAATGTACTCATCGAGCATCTGCGGTCGAATAGCACGATCAACCTGTGACTCACTACCCTGAGTTTCTGAAGAAATAATCCGATCTTGTTCTATCAATTCCGCCTACCTCAACATACCTTTTAATGCCGCCTTTATAATTGTCTCGCTATCGGAGCCATCTTGAGGCACTTTAGCGACGGCTTTCGATGCTTCCTGAGGCTTATAACCCAACGCGACCAACGCCGCTTCCGCCTCTTGCCTTGGATCTGCTTGAACCTGTTTAAGCACTTTAGGTGTAGAAAACAAATCTTGTTTCGCCGCCTGCCCAAGCTTATCACGCAACTCGATAATCAAGCGTTCGGCAGTTTTCTTGCCAACACCTGGTATTTTAACCAAGGCATCGACATTTGATTCTTGAACATTCTCTATCAGTTCACTTGTCGACATACTAGAAAGAATGGCAAGGGCCATTTTAGGACCAATCCCATTCACCTTTATAAGCACCCTGAAAACAGCGCGCTCATCTTTTGAATGAAATCCGTATAACGTATGAGAGTCTTCTTTTACTTGAAGATGAGTGTGCAATACGACCGTTTCGCCAATCGAGGCCAAATCATAGATCGTCGTCATTGAGGCATAAACCTCGTAACCAATACCATTAACATCCACGAGCAACTCTGGCGGCATTTTCTCGATCAATGTACCAACAATTCTACTTATCACCGTATTTCCTCAAATCCGCGGCACTCCAACGGCCGGTACGTTTACCAGCGCGTTTACCCACGCCATACTCTAAACCACCCGACGTTCTTGTATTCGCGTGACACATAGCAATTGCCAACGCATCAGCGGCATCTGCTTGCGGTGGCGAAGGCAGCTTTAACAAAAGCTGAACCATGGCTTGTATTTGCGCTTTGTCAGCATTCCCGTTCCCTGCAATGGATTGCTTTACACGTCGCGCTGCATATTCATAAACAGGTAAATCAGCAACGCCAGCCGAGACAATAGCCGCCCCTCTAGCCTGACCCAATTTAAGTGCAGAACTCGCATTTTTAGCCATAAATACTTCTTCAATAGCAAATTCTGAGGGTGAAAACTGAGAAATCAACTCTGAAACGGATTCAAATATCACCCTTAAACGCACCGCAAGGTTAGCATCGGGCAATCGAACACAACCACTTGATACATATGTCGTTTTACCATTTTTAGAATCAATAACCCCGTACCCTGTTATGCGAGAACCGGGGTCAATTGCCAATATACGCGCCACTCAAACTTCCAACCTAGCATCTTCAATAACTGTATATTTGACCAGTTATTATAGAATCATGCAATTGATTCATAAAAAAAGCCGCTTAAAGCGGCTTTTTAAACAAAACGAATAGCGTTACTCCGCTACTGGCTTACGTACACGAATACTTAACTCTTTCAACTGTTTGTCACTTACATCACCAGGCGCTTGTGTTAACAAACACGTCGCACTTTGCGTTTTAGGGAATGCAATTACATCACGAATCGAAGCGGAGTCCGTCATAAGCATGACAAGGCGATCTAAGCCAAACGCCAAACCACCGTGCGGCGGCGCACCGTACTTAAGCGCATCCAATAAGAAGCCAAACTTCTCTTGCTGCTCTTCTTCATTGATATTCAGAAGTTCAAAAACCGTTTGTTGCATTTCAGGCTGATGAATACGAACCGAACCACCACCAAGCTCAGTGCCGTTTAACACCATATCATACGCCTGAGACAAGGCAGCAACTGGATTCGCTTTTAGCTCTTCTGGAGAACAAGACGGCGCAGTAAACGGATGGTGAATGGCAGTGACACCACCGTCAGGTAACTCTTCAAACATTGGGAAGTCAACAACCCAAAGAGGCGCCCACTCACAAGTATAAAGATTTAAGTCTTCACCCAACTTGCAACGAAGTGCACCTAGCGCTTCATTTACAACCGTCGCTTTATCAGCACCGAAGAAGATCAAGTCACCATCGTTCGCATCAGTACGCTCTAGAAGCGCTTTACGCACTTCAACAGGCAAAAATTTAACGATTGGAGATTGCAGACCCTCTTCTAGATCTGCTTTATTGTTCACTTTGATATAAGCAAGGCCTTTCGCACCATATATACCAACAAATTTCGTATAAGCATCAATCTGCTTACGAGTCAGTGAATTACCACCTGGTACTTTCAATGCCGCAACGCGTCCTTTAGGGTCAACCGCTGGACCAGAAAATACTTTGAAGTCAACGCCTTCCATTAAATCAGATACAGTCTGAATGGTTAAAGGAATACGTAAATCAGGCTTATCGCTACCGTACGTTTCCATTGCTTCTGCATATGGCATACGTGGGAATTCACCAAGATCAACATCCTTCAATTCTTTGAACAGGCTGACAATCATAGACTCGGTCATTTCCATGATCGCTTCTTCGCCCATGAACGACGTTTCAATATCGATTTGAGTAAATTCAGGCTGACGATCTGCACGCAAATCTTCGTCACGGAAACATTTAGCTATTTGGTAGTAACGATCAAAACCAGACACCATCAACATTTGTTTAAATAGTTGAGGAGACTGCGGCAATGCAAAGAAACTACCTTGATGTGTACGGCTAGGAACAACATAATCACGCGCACCTTCAGGTGTTGCACGCGTTAGAATTGGTGTTTCAATATCTAAGAACCCATTCTCATCCAAATGGCGACGCAATACAGAAGTCACCTTAGAACGGAAACGCAGTTTTTCCTGCATTTCAGGACGGCGAAGGTCAACAAAACGACTCTTAAGTCGAATATCCTCACCCACGTTTTGATGCTCATCCAATTGGAATGGAGGTGTTTCAGAGCGGTTTAATATCTCCAACTCTTTTCCAAGCACTTCGATTTCACCCGTTGTCATATTCGGGTTAACCGTACCTTCTGGACGAGGACGAACCAAGCCTGAGACTTTTACAACATACTCATTACGAACGCTGTCAGCCAAAGCAAAGCTTTCAGCACGATCTGGGTCAAATACGACTTGTGTAATGCCATCACGGTCACGTATATCAAGAAAGATGACACCACCGTGGTCACGACGACGATGTACCCATCCGCACAATGTAATTTCTTCTGAAATATTTTTCGCTGTTAATTCGCCGCAATAATGGCTGCGCATAATGTGTTTCCTATTCCTATCTCTCTTTGGAGCTGTCTCGCAAATGTACGTTTCTCTTTGGACGACCCGTAAGCACGGTCATTCTCGTCAGAAAAAGTCTAGATAATTTTTAAAGCACTGCATTATATGCGAAGCCAAAGCGACTCTCCAGACTTTTACCCGCCCTAGCGAAACTTTTGCAGAACTCTAATGAGTTTCAGCAGCAATTACAGACAGACTTTAGAGCTTAAAAAACACGACAATCACTCTTACCGCTAATATCTAATAGTGAATATCAGAAATCTCTGCATACACCTCAACGCCTGCCCTTAAAACCGTGAACTCATCCCCCTCACTTTTCCCCATCAAAGATTTGCCAATGGGTGAATCCAACGAAACAAGCTGAATATCGGCTGCCTGCACGCTTACCTTGTTGCCACCACATCGAGGTACGAGCAAATAAAATGACGTTACTCCGTTGACATCAACCTCAACCAAATCACCCACTGACACCGCACCCCGATCTTTAGTGTTTGGACGCCAATTCATAAAAAAGTGCAAATCTTCTCTACACTCAAATACCCTTTGAGTTTGCCCGTGAGCCAGATAAGAGTTCTCCAACCCAAACGTGTCGTATTTTGTTTCCGCCACACTTTCAGCGTCCGTCGCCGCCGCTCTCGCCTGATTCGCGGCCGACACCGCGCGATCAAGTCGCTCCTGAAAGAACGTCGGCAACAGCTCTAAAAGCCTTTCTTTTAATCCAAGCATACCTAGTACAAGCTTTTCGCCTGCCGCCTCTCCATCTCTTCTTGTGATTCTGGCTCTTCTGACATACCAACCTGGTCCTTTATCATTTGACCTAATGTCGGTAATTCCGAGCGCTCTATTTTATTCTCATCTAACCATAAACCAGAACGTACAATCGCCTTTGCGCAGTGCAAGTAAGCCTCTTTGATGTCAATTAGAATGACCGATCTAGGTAGCTTCCCACGCGTTTCAAACTGCGCCAAGAAAGACGCATCCACCACGATAGACGCAAGACCATTAACCCTAAGCGTTTCATTCACCCCAGGAATCATAAACATCAAACCAATTCCCGGATGGTCAATAATATTTTTAAGGTTATCGAGTCGATTATTTCCTGGCCAATCAGGCAGAGCAATGGTCAATTCATCGACCACCAGCGCGAACCCTGGATCTCCACCACGCGGAGAAACGTCACCTAACCCATCTGCACCTTTTGTCGAAATTACCGCAAAAGGCGATTTCGAGATAAAATTGCGCATATGCTTATCGAGCGCGGACATTTGCTTTAGCTTAGCTCGCTCTTTCGTTGGCGGATATAACGATTCGAGCTCGCCAATGGATTTTATTGTTTTCATTTTGCACGCCTCCATGTATACCAATCCAAATAGGCATTCTAGAATAAAAAAACGCCCGATGGGATACATCGAGCGTTTTTAGCCATTCAGCAAGCCACGCACCTTATAAAGGTGCAGAGCCATTCACTTACAATCGAACTAGAGCAGCAATCTCTTCAACAGCTGCAGCGACATCCGCAACATCGATACTGTTATCAGCACCCACTTCAGCGTCCGTAATAACAACAACACCTGTTTCACTTAACAAGGATACCTGTTCCACAGTCAAACCAGACTTAACAAGTGCAACCAAACCAGAGCGCAACAACGCACGCTCTAAAGCAACGCCATTTTCGACTAATGCCGACGTTGCTTTGATTACAGCTGGTTTTTGGCCTAAACGAGCGGCGCGGTCTTCTGCAGTTACTGGCGCATCTTCATTAATGTCCGCCAATTCCTGCTCAACCATGCCAGCACCAACTGTTACGTTAGTTAAACGATCGATGACAATCAACGCGCCCGTTAGGCGACTATCTTGATAACGATCGAATGCAACCGGTGCATCAAATTGAATGGTACAGTCAGCGATGCCGTTTAATTCAAGTGCATCTATATCACTCGTTTCAAGCGTATTAACATCAACTCTATGATTAAAGTGATGAACTTTACCCGGAACCGTTTGTGTACCTAATTTGAAGTCATACAGCTTGCCAGGCACTAAGTCCTGCTCTGACATCCATACGATAGATGCGCGCAATGTCGAACTCATCAACGGCTCTTCGCCTTTGTGAGAAAGCATATCTCCGCGACTAATGTCGATTTCGTCTGCCAGCGTGATGGTAACAGCCTGACCCGCTTTTGCCGTTTCTAGGCTACCATCATAAGTAACGATGTCCGCGACAGTGGATGTTTTACCGGACGGCAAAGCAACAACTTCATCACCCTTCTTAATTTGGCCCGCCGCAATCGTTCCAGCGAAGCCACGGAAATCAAGATTCGGACGATTCACATACTGAACAGGAAGACGGAATGCATCTTTCTTAACATTTCGGTTAATTTCCACCGTTTCAAGAATAGCCATCAACGGCTGTCCTTGATACCAAGGCGTTTGCTCGGAAAGATTAACCACATTGTCACCCTGCAAAGCAGACATAGGAACAAACTGGATATCTTCTGGTGTACGGTCACCCAACTGATCAACAAATGCGAGGTAGTCAGCACGAATTTCGTTGAATTTCTCCTCAGAAAAATCAACCAAATCCATTTTATTAATCGCTACAACCACGTGTTTAATACCAAGCAACGCAGCGATATAACTATGACGACGAGTCTGCGTCTGAACACCATAACGAGCATCGATCAGGATAATAGCCAAATCACAAGTGGACGCACCTGTTGCCATGTTACGCGTATATTGTTCATGCCCAGGAGTATCCGCAATGATAAATTTGCGTTTTTCAGTAGAGAAATAACGATACGCAACATCGATTGTAATACCTTGCTCGCGTTCGGCTTGTAGGCCATCAACAAGCAAGGCCAAATCCACTTCCTCACCTTGAGTGCCTGACTTTTTACTGTCACGCTTTACCGCATCAAGATGATCTTCATAAATAAGCTTAGAATCATGCAGTAAACGACCAATTAGTGTACTTTTACCATCGTCTACGTTACCGCAAGTCAATAAACGCAACAGGTCTTTTTCTTCGTGTTGCTTCAAGTAGCCAAGGATGTCTTGACTGATAAGTTCTGATTGATGAGACATTCTTATACCACTCCGAAATTAGAAATAACCTTGTTTCTTTTTCTCTTCCATTGAACCAGAAGAGTCATGATCGATCACACGACCTTGACGCTCTGAGCTCTTTGTCAGCAACATTTCCTGAATAATTTCAGGCAATGTATCTGCATCGGAAGAGACCGCACCAGTCAATGGATAACAACCCAAGGTACGGAAACGTACAGATTTCATTTCGGGAACCTCGCCCTCTTTAAGAGGCATACGCTCATCGTCAACCATGATCATAGTACCATCACGCTCGACAACAGGACGCTCTTTAGCGAAATACAAAGGAACAATCGGAATTTGCTCTAGGTAAATATATTGCCAGATATCAAGCTCAGTCCAGTTAGACAAAGGGAACACACGAATACTTTCGCCTTTATTTACTTTACCGTTATAGATATTCCAAAGTTCAGGACGCTGATTTTTCGGATCCCAGCGGTGCTGCTTATCTCGGAAAGAGTATACACGCTCTTTGGCGCGCGATTTCTCTTCATCACGACGAGCTCCGCCGAACGCGGCATCAAAGCCATATTTATCTAGCGCCTGCTTCAAACCTTGGGTTTTCATGACGTCAGTGTGTGTTGCACTGCCATGAGTAAACGGGTTTATACCTTGCGCAATACCTTCTGGGTTTTGGTGAACAATCAGCTCAAGACCAAGCTTTGCAACCAGCTCGTCACGGAAAGAGATCATTTCCTTAAACTTCCATCCAGTATCAACATGCATCAATGGAAATGGCGGCTTACCTGGATAAAACGCTTTCATAGCCAAATGCAACATCACAGCAGAATCTTTACCAATGGAATATAGCATCACCGGATTATCAAACTCAGCGGCCACTTCACGAATAATGTGAATACTTTCCGCTTCAAGCTGTTTCAAATGAGTCAGTCTTGCCTCAGTAGTCATAATTCCCCATCTCTAAATATCGAAGGATTTTGTTGCGCTCACTATAACATGCATTTAAGTTATAAAAACCAAATCTTCTAGACTTTAGTGATATAAAAATATAAAAAAAGACATATAAGCTAGATCTCTAATTTGGCAGATTGCGCATAACCAATCCAAATTCCGTATTAAAATCAGGTCTATCTAACGCTATCCGCACTTTATGACCCGATCCTGGTGCAACATCCATTCGTTCGCCTTTTAGGTTTTCCATCTCAGTAATGGTGTGAAATGAACCACCTGATGGCGTAATAAGCTCTAGTGTGTCACCGAGTTTAAAACGATTCTTAACATCAATACTTAACCAACCATTGTTATATTCCATCATTTCGCCAACAAACTGCTGGTGCGTTGACGTCGAGTTTCCATGCTGATAATTCTGATACTTATCATGAACATGGCGTCGATAAAATCCTTCGGTATAGCCTCGATTTGCCAATCCCTCTAACCGATCCAAAAGAGACATATCAAACGCCTTACCATAAGTCGCATCGTCAATCGCCTGACGGTATAGCTGTGCAGTTCTAGCAGCATAGAAATGCGATTTTGTTCGCCCTTCAATCTTCAAAGAATGCACCCCCATTTCAATAAGGCGTTCCACATGCTGAATCGCACGAAGGTCGCGACTGTTCATAATGTAGGTGCCATGCTCATCCTCAAACGCAGGCATATACTCTCCTTCACGCCCTTGCTCTCTCAGCAAAACCACATCATCGAACGGTTTACCTACACCCAGCGTCGTGCTCTCTTCAGAACCGTCCGGTGTAAATTCCTGCACACCTTTTAAGTGACTGCCGTCCGCTGGAACAATATCGCCAGTTGGTAACTCTTTTGCCGCTTTAACATCGTATTGCCAACGACATGAATTAGTGCAGGTCCCTTGATTTGGGTCGCGCCGATTAAAATACCCCGAAAGCAAACAACGACCAGAATACGCAATGCATAACGAACCATGAACAAAGGTTTCTATTTCCATCTCAGGAACTTGCTGACGAATATCTCCGATTTCGTCCAACGACAACTCACGCGACAAAATGACACGCGTCAGCCCATAATCGTGCCAAAACTTTACGGTCGCCCAATTGACAGCGTTCGCTTGCACCGACAGATGGATAGGCATATCAGGCCACTTTTCTTTTACCAGCATCATCATTCCGGGGTCTGACATAATCAACGCATCCGGCCCCATTTCAATCACTGGCTCAATATCTTTTAGGTAGGTTTTTATTTTTGCGTTATGTGGCGCGATATTACTCGCGACATAGAAAGACTTCCCTTGTTTGTGAGCTTCTTCAATGCCCGTCGCAAGGTTCGACATATCAAAATCGTTATTACGCACACGCAAACTATATCTTGGCTGTCCTGCATAAACCGCATCAGCACCGTAAGCATAAGCATAACGCATGTTTTTCAACGTACCGGCGGGAGAAAGTAACTCTGTCATATATTCACTAATTCACTTGTTAAATAGAAAACGCGCGCATTCTATCGAAACCGTGGCAGTGAAAAGTGATCAGGCACAAAAAAGGCCAACTAAGTTGGCCTTTTTTTGATTTAAATCAAACTGCGACTACAAACCTTCGTCGCCCGATAACTGCTGTTGAAGTGCAAGCTGATTAACCTGGGCTTTTAAAGTATTAAGCTGACTTAACACTTGAGAACGAAACACGTCAATCGATGCAATCGCCTCATTGTTATCAGCAACCTGCTTATCAAGCTTGGCCAATGCTTCCGGTTTTACGGTCGGCGCTGCTTGAGTCGGCTTAGCATTCGCAGCCGCCGCAGTCACAGCCACTTCGCTGATTTCCGTTTTATTAGATTCTACCTTCTTAGACAATGCATCGATGTTCGCTAACGCTTGGTTAATCTGCAACCCCAACGCTTCATATTGTGCCTGAAGGTTCGATTGTTTGCCGCTTACCTGCTCACCTTGAAGTTGAACAGCCTGAACAGACAACTGTAATGAAGAAAGCTCCTCGTCTGCCTTTTTATCCAAAGCACTAACGGATTCAACAAGACGATTATATCCATCTTCTATTTCGTTAAACGTATCGCCCTGAACCGCCACTAGCTTACCTTGAGTTGCAACATTCTCTCGCAATTCAGCCAACTTAGACTGCGTCGATTTCAACGAATCTACATTAGTCTGAATATTTTTACGGTTTCGGTCGTATGCGACCCCCCAAAGTTTACGAATTTCGCTTTCGTGCGTTTTCAACGTTTCCTCAACAGTTGACCCCAGTTTCCCAGCTGACACATCCGCCGCAATTAACTGGTGATCTAAATCTTGAATTTCATTCAAGGCACCTGCAAGCTGGCTTTTCAACTGTTGGTTTTGCTGCCATAACCAATACCCTGCAGAGGATGCAGCACCAAGGATAAGCAACAACAAAAAATACACGCCCGCCAAGCTTTGCTTTTTATACACGGGGACCTTTGCCTGAGTCGCTGAAGACGTCGGCTTTGCTGGCGGAGGATTGAGCTTTCTCTTCGGCTTTGATGGTTGCGGGTTTCTACTCTGCAACTCATCCTGATCCAGAGTTAAGCTTGGAATTTCTACTTCGTCATCTCTTTGCATGAAATCTAACGTACTTTACTTATAAACATTAATTGAAATTAGGAAATTAATAACCACACAAACATCATGAATATAATATTCAAATGTTCGGTGCTACTATATAAGCACCAATAACTGCTTGATAACAAGCATTTTTCGTAAAAACAAAGCATGGAGATATAGATATGGCTTTTGAACTACCGGCACTACCTTATGCTAAAGATGCATTAGAGCCACACATGTCTACTGAAACTTTAGAGTTTCACCACGGCAAACACCACAACACATACGTTGTTAAGCTTAACGGACTTGTTCCTGGGTCTGAATACGACGGCAAATCTCTTGAAGAAATCATCAAGGCAGCACCTGCTGGCCCTGTATTCAACAATGCCGCTCAAATCTGGAACCACACTTTCTTCTGGAACAGCTTGAGCCCGAACGGTGGTGGTGAACCGACTGGTGCTTTAGCTGACGCGATTAACGCTAAATGGGGCTCTTTCTCTGCATTCCAAGAAGCGTTCAACGACAAAGCCGTTAACAACTTTGGTTCATCTTGGACTTGGTTGGTTAAAACTGCTGATGGTTCTCTAGACATTATCAACACTAGCAACGCTGCGACGCCTCTAACAACAGATCAAACAGCATTGCTTACCGTTGACCTTTGGGAACACGCTTACTACATCGACTACCGCAACGTTCGTCCTGATTACCTTAAAGGTTTCTGGGCACTTGCTAACTGGGAATTTGCGGCAGCAAACTTCGCAGCGTAAGCGAGATAAAGCGTTCGACCAGTCATAAAAAATGCGGCTTTGCCGCATTTTTTATGTAACATTGACACCAACAAGCTCTAAACGCTCATCTCACAACCCTTTGAGTTCAGATTGCACTGCCAACTTACATTGAATAAATTCCGAATGAGGCATAAACAAAAGCTCACTAATTCGACGAATTCTTTGATCTTCATAAGCATCCAGACTGTTATCAGCAAACGCTACGCGCCACAAACCTTTCAGCAATTCCATTTTTTGAGCATTTGATGCTTGCTCATTAATCACTTTGGTAAACTGATACAAATCGTTCGCCTCATCAACACCTTTGAGTGACTCATCGAAGATCACTTCAATATCATCACCAAGCTCGCTAATTTCTCGCAAACCTTCTTTGACCATTTTTACTTCACGCTCATCCGTTTCATGATCTGCCAACATGACCTCGATAAGCAAGGCTGCAACAGCCCTTTGATAGCTCACTGGCGCCTTCTCTTCCGCTTCAGTGAGAAATAGTTTTTTTAACGCTTGAATCATAATAAACCTTTAAATTCAGAGAACTAAGCACGACGCTGCATATACGTTCGTACTGCATCGATTAACGCATTGGGAAATTGCCTATAATCGAAATACGGAGTCCATAAGACGCCATCATTAACCAAAACTCTACGCTTAGAAGCGTCCTCGAAATCGTCTTTACCTGCCTCATATATACAATCAACGCCATCAGGAACAGGCAATAACTCAGTTAATTGCTTACCTACAACGAATTTGAACTTGGCCTGACTTTTTTCGAAATCCATCCGATCAAAGACGAATCGAACCTCATTGAACAGGCTTTCAATCTTGTACCGACGCCAATCACATGTTGGCGCTACCGCCAATTTCGCTGCGATAGTAAATATTTTACGCCAATGATTGCCATTTTGGATTTCAATGGATAGAACATCAGAGTGATCTAACGTATCCAAATTAGGTGCATTCGGTAACCAAAAGACCATATTCGCTCGACTAAGTTCCGCCCCCAACCCAACATTTTGTACTAACACCAGCAAACCTACATAAAATCGCAAAACAATCAGTGTAACACACGTCACAAAGCGCCGAACAACCACACTTCGCCTCAATAGCAAATCAGTAAATTGAGCCACGAGATATGAGACTAACAACGATCGAAATAACATCAAATCAAAATTAACCGTGCACAACACCTAATAATATATTAGCATACACTTATATTAGAAAAATCTTATATAGAAACTCACTCATACTTCACAAAATAGCCAAAGGTATAACCATGATAGCGTACATCAACCCCATTATAGGGGGCCTATTGATAGGATTATCCGCCACAATGTTACTAATAGGATCAGGCCGCGTAGCAGGTATCAGTGGACTGCTAGCGAACGCACTCTTCAAAAACAACAAAGTACGGCCGCTACTGTTTTTAACAGGTCTCGTTGTCGGAGGCGTGGTCGCACACAACTTATTAGGCGTGGCAACAGCCGACACTTCCTCAAGCTCTTCATTACAGTCGCCCACCTGGGTGATCATCGTATCAGGTTTACTGGTTGGTTATGGCACCCGGCTTGGTAGTGGCTGTACAAGTGGACATGGCGTATGTGGAATTCCTCGCTTATCCATTCGATCGATTGTCGCCACCTGCCTATTCATGAGCACAGCAATTCTAACCGTTGCCATTACGAGGTAACAAACCATGTCTTTATTCAACTATCTACTGTCCGGCATACTGTTTGGCGCAGGGTTAATAATATCCGGCATGGCTAATCCAGAAAATGTCATTGGCTTTTTAGACCTATTTGGAGACTGGAACCCTAGCCTACTTTTTGTTATGGCAAGCGCGATCTCTGTCGGACTGGTGGGCAACCTAATCCGCAAAAAGCGTGCCACACCGATCTTCGAAATTGAATGGCAACTGCCGACAAAAAAAGACATCGACCAAAAGCTTATTGTGGGAGCAAGTCTGTTCGGCGTAGGATGGGGCTTGAGTGGGTACTGCCCAGGCCCAGGCATTCTTACCGCTTTCCTCACCCCCTCTATAGGGTTGATCTTTCTAGTAAGTCTTATTGCAGGAAGCTACGCTTTCGAAAAGAGTGAGGAACTCTCGAAGCCTAAAGCCACTAAGGCAACACCTTAAAAGCACAGTATTTGCACACTTTAAGATCTAATAGGCTGGCATTCTTAGAGCATTAAACGACATAATATTCGTTCACAATGAAGGAGTATTATGTCGTGTTTAACATAGAGTCGCTCGCTGTTTACCCTATAAAATCTATAAAGGGTATCCCTCTTCACTCTTCAGTAGTGAACCTATCCGGTCTAGCCCATGATCGTCGATACATGGTTACTGACACGAGCGGCAATATGATTACCGCTCGTACACAACCCACGCTAACATTGGTACACCCAGTTATCCACGACAATGGATCAATAACGCTTACACACCCAAAAATGACCAGTACGCTTGAGCTTAGAGCGTCCTCTTTTGAAAGCTCATATAACGAAACAGCGGTCTTTAAACAGCCAGTCAAAGGGCAAAAAACAAAGTCACAAGCTGATGAGTGGTTTTCCGAACTGCTCGGCACACCCGTAAACTTGCTTTTCTTTGGCGAAAATTCACAACGATTCACCAGTCGCCGACCTGAGTCTCCCGTTGCATTTGCCGACGGATACCCATTCCTTTTAACAAATACAGCGTCACTGGAAGAGCTAAACCGAACGACAGAAATTGACATTGATATGCGCCGATTTCGATCAAACATTGTTGTATCTGGTGCAGAAGCATTTGAAGAAGACAGCTGGAAAATAATTCAAATAGGCGAAGTGAAATTTGAAAATGTTAAACCATGCGCACGCTGTAAGTTCACCACCATTGATCCAGACACGGCAGAACAAAATAAGTTAGCAGAGCCATTACGAACGTTAGCAAAATTTAGAAAACTCGATAAAAAGGGCGTGACATTTGGCGTGAATCTTATTGCGTTAAATGAAGGGCAAATCAAACAAGGCGACAAAGTCGAAATAATCGAATACCAAACACCAGAGGCATACTTAGATAAACGATAGAATGTGGGAACGAGCGCCCTGCTGCTATAAAACAGGGCGTGAAAAATTAAAGTCTAATAGAAAAATCAAAAATAGTGATGATTGGAATCTGGATATTTTGAATTGGTGTAAGTCATCCAACCACCGACCAACAGACCAACTGCGATAGATAACACAAACTGGCAGCTCAACTCAATTGGGTTGACAGACCAATAGAAAAGCCACATCAGTCCGCCCCAAATTACAGCAAACTGGATTCCCAAAAAGAATGTAGAAAGTGTGAAGCCCAACTTGCCAACGAAGATGAAGTCGAGACCAAAGTACGAAATTAACCTGTGAATAGGTGATGTAAATCTAGAAAAAAACATAATTTTTGCCTGTTATCCTTATGTAAGGCGAAGGAAACGTAATCATAGTTTCCTAAAATAACCAATATTCCTTTTGATTAATATGCTTTGCTGACAAGGTTCTTCACGTTTTCAACTTATATGCAAATTTACAGAAATGAGTCTAAAATCGTGATTTTTAGCATATCTTATATCATTATAGTTATATAGCTACGTCTCAGTTAGATCAAGTTTCGTAACTAGCGCGAACTTTACATAAACTAAGGACGCAGAGCAATAAATTAACGCGCTTTTTTACACACTTCTACGATACGTAGTTAAAACTAACAGTACGCAGCCCATCAGCCTGCCATAATGAAAGAGTAAATGTAAAGGGAGGGTGGCTTATGAACACCGTCAATAGAACTCGAAAACAAAACTATCGTGCTGATTACTTTAAAAGTGGCTCTGTCTTCGGTGCACTATCAGAACCCGCGATTCAGTTTATGATCAACGAAGGCAAGATCCTGTCTTACGAGAAGGGCGAGTTCATCTTCGAATTTGGTGAAAAGGTAAGCAGCTTTTTCATTATTATTGAGGGTGAGGTTGATTTTTACAAACAACATAACGAAGCGATTTATCACACTCGCACAGTTTCGTTTGGCGAAGCTCTTGGGTTTGTTTCCATGATTGCGTTACATGATCGAGTTGGCTCAGCAAAAGCTAAAACAGACTGTGTTTTACTTGAAGTAAATAACGACCTCTTCAACCAATTTCACGATCAATACGCCTTTGATTTTGGCATACTCATTCTAAATTTAGCGCGCGACATGGCCAGAGCGGTTCGACATGTAAGCAATGTCTTAGTAGAGAAAGAAACCATACTCGATACGACGAGAATAAATTAGCCCTGCCCGCTTCGACCGACAGGGACAAGAGAGTAACAGTGACAAGAGAGTGATTATGCACTCTCCTCGCTCAATTCTGCCATTCAGACTCTAACTCTAAGCAAACTGACCACACTCACTTAGCGCTTGTTAATCTTAAAGCGTTTTAAGTTCGCCGTTATAGGGTAAAACAAGTGACCTATGACTGACCTAGGTAAGCGTACGGTTGTACCAAATTCCGCAGGCCAGTGTTTTCCTGGCATATGCATAGTGTTAAACATGGCATCAAACAAAACAGTATGAGCAGAATAGTTGGTATCAATAGCCGGCTTTTCAGAACTGTGATGCCAGTGATGAAACTGAGGAGTTACCAAAACAAATTTTAACGGACCAAAAGGGATAGATAGATTTGAGTGGATTAAGATTGCTTGAAGCGCGGCAAAAGTGACATAAATATTTAATGCAACTTGATCAGGCCCAAGTAAATACAACGGAATCATCACCATCGCTCTTTCAGAGAACACCTGCACGAAATGCCCGCGCGAACCCGCTAACCAATCCATATGCTCTACCGAATGATGCACTGCATGTATTGGCCACAAAGCATTGACTTCATGGTATAAACGATGCTCCCAATACAACACAAAGTCTGCACACAGCACAATTAATACAACCTGCCCCCATATAGGAATAGATCGAATCATCTCTTGTATTGAAGTACTAACCGCCCAACTAAAATGACTTGTGTGGTAGTTAGCAAAAAGCAAGATTGCAGAAATGGCAAGATGGTTAAAGCAAAAGTAGAACATGTCAGTCCCCCATTCGGGACGCATTATGAGTTGATCACGATACCTAGGGAACAGTTTCTCCAACGTAACAAAGACGATAACGGATCCTAAAAAAGCAAGAATAAGCCAATCAACGCCTAAAGAAAGCGCCTTCGGTTCAACTGGCCCAACAGGGACACTGTAGCCTCCCAATGCGAAAGCCACCAACGTCAATCCGATCCCACAGACGCCTACCGCTTTATACCTTCCTTTATTTAGTAAAAAAGTCAGCCCGCCTAGCAACAAAGAAAAATACATTCCATACTTCAAAACAACCTGCAACTGCTCTGCATCATAGACTTTACGTAATTCGGTCGTCGTCAAATAAGAAGGGTAAAGGTAAGCGAGCACCGCCAACAAGCTCAAGACACCGAGCATTAGTGAAGCGATACCGCTAATTCGTCCTTCGCCAAAGCGAAACTCTTTAGACGTATCTTTTTCAACGTTACGCTCCCTGTATTCATATTGCTCTTCCATTAAATCTATTCCTTCTGGATGCTAAATCGTATCTTAAGTTGCTCTTAGTGGAGCCAAAGACTCATATATTCAAGAAGGACTTTTAATATTTACTAATGATGCCTTCTTTAAAACAAATAGCGGCAAGGCCTCGGACATTTGGTACTGTACATTCTGTGATTTCAGTACGGCACCCAACCATTCCAGCGCCTCTTTCACTTTGGCACTCCCCTTAGCCCTTAGCGAAGACTCAGCGACCAAATTTACTGCTCGCCAGTGCCAACGAAACCCACCATACGAGATATTAAGTCGCCTTCTTTCTCGACAAAATATTGTCCTATTTGAGTTTTTTCAACGCCATCAGGGTCAAGTCCGCTAAAAGCAATGTTGGCCCGAGTCACATTACCGATTGTATCTTTACTTACAACTTTTGCTGACCAACCTGGCGCATTTGCACTGAACATACCCACATAGTGACTTAACGCATCAATCCCCGTTACAGTGTTTGGCGTACGAGGGTCGTCGTATAGGATTCCGACCGTGACAGCGCGGGTAATTTGATCAAGTCGGTCATTAGCGTCTTCGATTTGCCATGCATCGAAGAAAGTTGAAATAGAGTCTGACATATTCCTCTCCTATTTAAGTTAGCAATAATTTAAAGTCATTCGTGTAACTCACATCACATTAAGTGATAGGGTGCTCTGGCACCCAACTAAAGCTATCTAATGCTACTATACGTCACTAACTATACACAAAAGCAATGAGAAAGGACTAATGTCTAACCAAAAGCCGCTACTGAATGAAGTCATGCTCGCCTTTCAAGTCATCCCTAGAGTCAAAGAAGGGAACAACTTTGAAGTCGTCGACAAAGCCATAGACGTTGTAAAGGCGTCTGGCGTTCCATACCAAGTGAGCGCGATGGAAACGACAATGAAAGGTGAACTCAACGAATTATTAGAGATCGCAAAAGACGCTCAACAAGCTTGCTATGACGCTGGCGCAGTAGAAGTCATTACCAACATTAAAATCCACAGCAAGACTGAAGCGGCAACAGACACATTTTGCACCTACGATCGTGGCGTGACCAAAGCGAACCACATGTTCGTAAACAGCTAGTTTTTAAAAGCTACCACTCGCAATAAAGCAAATGGCCTCGTTAGTCACTACCGCTAATTGAACGCCATCTTTGCTTTAAACCTAACAGGTATGTTAAACCGAGCAGCAAACAAATACCTGAACTTACGAACCAGAACGTTAACGAGTTATCAGGAAAAGCGGGCATAATGAAATAAAAACCAAACAATCTAGTGAACAAAATAATAGAAATTAGCACTAAAGCCAGCCGAACCAAAGGCAACTTAATAATTAAACCCGCACCAGAAAAAGCGTAAGCTGCCCAAAGTAGAAAAACAGCCGAAAGGACACTCGTCACAATCGTTGGATAAGGATCTCCGCTTTCAGCCAATTGTGCCATTTCCTCACCAGCACCGAGCAACCGATACCAATCCCCACCAAAAATGATGCAAACAATGTGAAATAGAGCGACTAATACCGTAAGCACTCCCACTATATGAAGAAGGTTAATTCTCTGTTTTATCATCTACTTTCCTTGTGAAACCTAACGCACTGCTCCTAAGCAGTCGGCCTTAATACAAATGTTATTGTTCTTTACCAGCGATATACGACCAATTAGTTCGTAAACCATGTAAATAACTTAAGCCAATAGCAAGCCACACTAAAGAACTAAACACCCAAAATTCGATTCCTAAGCCAACGACGTATTCCGTTTTTATTAAGACTGGTACGAAGAAGCCGTAAAGCCCCCTAACGGTACAAAGAAAGGCAATTAAGACAAGTCCGGTTTTTAATAAGGGTAACCGCATGATGATACCAGCACCTGAAAGTGCGTAGATAGCCCAACCAAAGAAAATGAGTACTAAGACGCTGCCAAGAAAAGCGGGATAGACCGACCCTGACTCGGCCATTTGAGCCAATTCATTCCCTGCCCCAGACGCTCTATACCAATCAGGTCCACCGATAATAATCGCTATATGCAATATAGCTCCAGCACTTGTCAATATAGATGCCAATATAAAGCTCCATTTCACCTTCATTGGGAAAACCTTTCCATGTCTGTTTTTGTTCATGTTTCTCTGTGCAGTTTAATACTCAAACTTGCTAGATTATATGGATTAATAAGCCATTTATCGCGTGAAGCCCCGTCCTTTATTACTAACTAATCATCAGCACTTCCTTTTTAAACGAACCATCTCATTCGCAAGCACAGGCTCACAATTATATTCGGTGATAAATTCATCCGATATCACAAAGCCATAAGACTTATAGAGCTCTTTCGCCGGAGTATTTGTCTTAGCAACAAACAGATTCACTTTACCGTCTAATTTGGACAAGAGAAATTTTAAAAGGGCCTTACCAATGCCTTTTCCTCTCGCACTAGGGCATACAAATAGCGCTCTAATTTCTGTACCGAAGTGCGCGCCGTACCCTAGCACTTTTCCATCTTCATATACGTATATGTCCGACTCTTTTAGGCTGGATAACCTCTTTTCATCCTCCTCAAGACGAAGCAAGACAAACGGTTTCGCCTCGAACCGAAGCTCATCTAATTTCGAGCTATTGTAAATGTCGACAATGCTTGGATAATCGTGATCACGATATGCTCGAATCGTCATATAAAGCCTCCATGTAATTTGGTTTGTCTCTTATTGTGATACCTAGGGAAGGTGTGAACAAGTCCACTGGCTTCAGCGAGTGGATAACGCTTCTTTATTCGAGGCAAATGTCTGGAGACAAGTGTCGCTGTCCAATATTGAACATATTGGTAAGAAAGCTAACAAAGAATGAAAGAGAGCGCGAAGTTAACTCAAAGTACGCCACGCCCTTCGGGTCTTTCAGAGAAGCAGCTTATCTTCGTTAAGACTGAAGCCCATAAGACTTATTCGTACTTTCCCGAGATATTTATAGTAAGACGGTTTCGACCCTGTAAATAATTCTGTGTAACTGCTCTTGGTTACAAGTATTCAGATAGTCGATCTTCGAACATAATTATAAAACGGTTTAGAGCTCGCGAGCGTCTTAATTGACGCGTTTGTTATATTCAACTTTCGAAGAACGCTCTAATCTCAGCAGATAGCAAAGCAGGAGCCTCTTCAATCACAAGATGCCCCGTATCTGGCACGGTCACAAGCTTAGAACCTTTTATTTTACTTTGAAGTACATAAGCTTGTTCGCAAGGTATCCACTCATCCTCTTCACCCCACAATATGAGAACAGGTGCGTTTACCTCGTTAAACTTATCTTGAAATTCATCAGTAAAAACTGAATCGGCTTGAGCAATCTGTCGATAAAAAGCTTGCTTTCCCTGTTCACCACTCCATGGCGTTAATATTCCATCGATTGTTTCTTGTGTAAGATTTTGGTGTGCAGCTGTTTTTATATACGCTTCGACTATTGCTGAATGAATATAATCTGGTAGCCCAGAAAAAGCGCTTTCATGTTTTTCGATATGCTTAAAGAATGGTGATCCCCAAGGAGATAACGCGACAGGATCAATGACAACAATCTTTCTATAACTACCTTTATCTAAGATATGATTTCTCAACACTGTCGTACCACCGAAGTCATGACCGACAATAAAAGGCGACTCCAATTCCCAATGTTTAACTAAAGCATTCAATAATTTATTTTGTATTCCAAGAGAAACATCGGCTTCACTTTTATCCGATTCTCCATATCCAAGTAGATCAAAGAAGTAAACCTTATAATGGCAGGCTAAGTCATCAATCAAATGTCTTAAGTTGAAAGACGACCACGGCGTACCGTGTACCAAAATTAGAGGTTCTCCCTCACCTTTAATATCGTACTTTACTTCCCGCCCTTTATATTGAAAGGTGTACTGGAGACTCCAGTTGTTCAATTTAAACTCCTTGAATATAACAATTAATGGTTATAGTGCGGCGCAGCCTCAGTTATAACCGTCTGTTGAACTGCCGCGTCTTTATATAGGGAATTTGCTTTTTTCATGATGTGACCTCCCTGTGTTTTTGCGGTGTGTTTTCGAGTGCTCTTGCCTTTAAATTAGGCTAAGAAGACTCTTTTTGATCGTTTACTATCGTCTATCTCTATAGTTTTACCCAGTTACTAGGCGATTGGCAAGCCTAACCCCTCAGGCTCTTTGACCTGATTCTATTTTCGCTGACGTTCGTGTTCGTTTTATGCCACTAGCATGTTCTTAATCTTTCTCGCTTCCAACGGTTCGAGGTGACTTCACCTATGTAGTGAGCCGACGCATCACCACACGCAGGGCAATGACATCCTATTACCGGAGACTCCTGTTGGGTGCTTTTTTCTTCCGGCTCCTTTTTATCTTTTTCAGGACGGGGCGTGTCTTGTTCCCGTATTTTTAATAGGCTCTTTCGTCGGATCGCATTCGACATATAGCCGTAGTGTCTCACTCGCATGAAGCCTTTTGGCAGGACGTGAAGCAAAAACCGCCTTAGCAGCTCTTCGGGTGTGAGTGTCATCTGGCTTTGTGTATTCGTTCGGTAGTCTTTGTACGATAAGAGAACATGCTCGCCATCCCAAGACTGAAGACGGTGATTACTCAGACCAATACGATGCGTATAGCGAGCAAGGTAGCGGATCAAGGTGTCTTGGTATTCCAGTGCGGATTTGCAATACACTACCCAAGGAACAGACATCAGTTCATTTAGTTTATGAGGTAAGCTGTTGCTGTGTAACATCTTTCAATTCGCCTTGCTTGTGTGCTTCACGTAGCTGGCTCACCATGAGCCCTCTAAAACGATTCGACATCAGTTTGACGGGCAAAAAAACGACTTGTTGACTCGCTTCCAAGATTGAGTGGTCAGCACCCCCGCTGGCACTAAGGTATGCAGATGAACATGTCGTGCCAGCGTTTGCCCCCAAGTATGCAACACGGCCGTCATCCCTGCTCTACCGTGATATTTTCGGGTCGCGAGCACGTTTAAGGTTTGCCAAGCAGAGTGAAACAAGGCGTGGTAGATGACTCTATCATGCTGGCTGATCCATTCATTGAGCTGGTGAGGCAGAGTAAACACGATATGGAAGTACGGCGCTGGCACACTTCGCTCTGTTTGTTTTCTTACCCAATCTTCATTTGCTTTGGTCTGACATTGAGGACAATGACGATCTCGACAGCTGTGATGCCAGTACCAGTGATACCCGCAATGATGGCGTTCGTATTGCCCTGTTCCCATCTTTGAGGTTCGGCAGTCTTCAATATGATGAAGCACCTGCCATTGCCGTGGGCTTGCACATAGGGTTTGGTTATGTCGACAATGCTGAACCAGCTGAGCAAGGTTAACTTTTTCCATGCCTTTCATTGCGTTGCCTCCAGCGGTCTCAATAAGTCTTCTGATAACTCTTCTTTTAGATCCATCATGGCAATCCATTGTAAATACCTGAACGTGGTCTGGATGGCCTGATGACCAATCTGATAAAGATAGGCCTTTTGAGTCAAGGGGGATAACCCTTCAAGGGTCATTGTATCAATGATTTTTTGATGCAACGCAGACATATTAACTCTCCTATAATGAATTAACAGGACCGTTAAGTCTGGTCGCTAACGACTAATTTGGGGTATTCAAAGAACGCTCCGCGAAGCGGCTTAGTTCAACGCCCGCATAAGCTGCGGAGCATGTTGGACGCTTTTTTGCGTCATGTTTTTTTAAGCAAAAAATCGGACAATATGAAACGTCAGATTTAATGCGCTTGTTATGTTGCTGAAAGCCTGAGACTTAAAAATTTACGTAGTTTAGAGTTAAGCGTTGTAGCTTTTTTCTGTATCTCTTTTTTATCATTGCTAGACAATGAGTGCAGATATCCGTTACGTAATTGCCTGGCTGATTTTTCATTTTGTTTACCCGCTCCGCCTTTAAACAACTCAGGTAAGTCCGTATCATCGAAAGTGAGTTTAAAGTGATTTAAAGCGGCTTTAAGAGCAGTAATGTTTAACTTATCTTCAGCTGTTTTATTTATATCAGTTCGATAATAGCGCTGTAATTTTTTTGCAAAGACTTCAGACTGCAAATACAAACCTATAAAAGACCCAACTTCACCTTGGCAACTAAATTGAGGATCTAGTTTCTGAACAGCGTCTAATTCCTTGTTTCTGGAATTAGCTAAGGCTTCTTTCTGTTTTATCGATTTGGTCACAAACTTTCCCTAGCAACATAACAATTAATGGTTATACGGCGACGCAGCCGCAGTTATAACCGTCTGTTGAACGGCCGCGTCTTTATATAGGGAATTTGCTTTTTTCATGATATGACCTCCCTGTGTCTTTGCGGTGTGTTTTCGAGTGCTCTTGTCCTTAAATCAGGCTAAGAAGATTCTTTTTGATCGTTTTTTATCTTCTATCTCTATAGTTTTACCCAGATCCTAGGCAATTGGCAAGCCTAATCCCCAAGCTCTTTGACCTGATTCTGTTTTCGCTGACGTTCGTGTTCGTTTTATGCCACTAGCCTGTTCTTAATCTTTCTCGCTTCCAACGGTTCGAGGTGACTTCGCCTATGTAGTGTGCCGACGAGTCACCGTACGCAGGGCAATGACATCCTATTACCGGAGACTCCTGTTGGGTGCTTTTTATCTTTTTCAGGACGGGGCGCATCTTGTTCTCGTATTTTTAATAGGCTCTTTCGTCGGATCGCATTCGACATATAGCCATAGTGTCTTACTCGCATGAACCCTTTCGGCAGAACGTGAAGCAAAAACCGCCTTAGCAGCTCTTCGGGTGTGAGTGTCATCTGGCTTTGTGTATTCGTTCGGTAGTCTTTGTACGATAAGCGGACATGCTCGCCGTCCCACGATTGAATACGGTGATTACTCAGACCAATACGATGCGTATAGCGAGCAAGGTAGCGGATCAGGGTCTCTTGGTATTCCAGTGCGGATTTGCAATACACTACCCAAGGAGCAGACATCAGTTCGTTTAGTTTAGAAGTAAGCTGTTGCTGTGTAACACCTTCCAATTCGCCTTGCTTGTGTGCTTCACGTAGCAGGCTCACCATGAGCCCTCTGAATCGATTCGACATCAGTTTGACGGGCAAAAAATACGACTTGTTGACTCGCTTCCAAGATTGCGTCCCCAGTACACCGGCTGGCACGAGTGCATGCAGATGAACATGTCGTACCAGCGTTTGCCCCCAAGTATGCAACACAGCCGTCATCCCTGCTCTACCGTGATATTTTCGGATCGCGAGCACGTTTAAGGTTTGCCAAGCAGAGTGAAACAAGGCGTGGTAGATGACTCTATCATGCTGGCTGATCCATTCATTGAGCTGGTGAGGCAGAGTAAACACGATATGGAAGTACGGCGCTGGCACACTTCGCTCTGTTTGTTTTCTTACCCAATCTTCATTTGCTTTGGTCTGACATTGTGGACAATGACGATCTCGACAGCTGTGATGCCAGTACCAGTGATACCCGCAATGATGGCATTCGTATTGCCCCGTTCCCATCTTTTCAGTTCGGCAGTCTTCAATGTGATGAAGCACCTGCCATTGCCGTGGGCTTGCACATAAAGTTTGGTTCTGTTGACAATGCTGAACCAGCTGAGCAAGGTTAACCTTTTCCATGCCTTTCATTGCGTTGTCTCCAGCGGTCTCAATAAGTCTTCTGACGACTCTTCTTTTAGATCCATCATGGCGATCCACTGTAAATACCTAAACGTGGTCTGGATGACCTGATGACCGAGTAATATCTGGAGCCTGGGAAGAGGCATGCCTCTTAATAGTTGATGGCACGCAAACGCATGGCGCAAACTATGAAAACGTACTTCTTTATGTATTTCTGCCTGTTGTGCTGCAAGTTTAAGACCTCGTCTCAGAGTTGAGGTATCGATTTTTCGATCCTTATCCAATCCGTAAACAACATAATCTGTTGGACGAAACACCCTCCAGTATTCTCTAAGGGGAACTTTGAGCCCTTCTGGAAACAACACGTAGCGATCTCGCCTTCCCTTTCCTTCTCTGATTTTAATGCAGCTGTTTTTACCATCGAGATCAGGCACCTTAAGCCTAACAATCTCTCCCGCTCTCATGCCTGTGGCATAAGCCAGCATTATCGCTGCTTTCGCCTTTCCTCGTTCGCAGGCTGAGATCATTCGATGTACTTCGTTTGGATAAAGGAGATCAGGAATACGCTGTTGTTTATTGGGGTGAGGTAAAGCAACTCTTAAACGGTTTCTAGACAACACCTTCTGGTACAAAAAGTTCAGAGCATGAACACTCTGTCGGCAACTTGACCAACTCCAGCCCCGATCCCGTATAAGGTGTAGGATATAACGCTGTATATCTGCCCGCCGGATACGGTCGGGCGGCAGGTTAAAATAGCGTGACGCTTCACCAATCTGATAAAGATAGGCCTTTTGAGTCAGGGGGGATAACCCTTCAAGGGTCATTGTATCAATGATTTTTTGATGTAACGCAGACATATAAACTCTCCTATAATGAATTAACAGGACAGTTAAGTTTGGTCGCGAACGACTAAGTTGGGGTATTCAAATAACGCTCCGCGAAGC